>JAUUNJ010000480.1 GCA_030844625.1 Roseburia sp.
CCATCGTTTCATATAATCTGACATATTTTGCCGTATGGGTTTTGCCAGCCATTCTCGTCATAACCCCGGTAGATGTAATCAATGCAAACACCCCTGCTGAAACCATGGCACCACCACTGAGCCCGGTTATCGCCAATAATACATACTTAAGCATTATTAAACTCCATCCTTCATTTTTTGTTTTCTACTGCATCTAAAAGAACCTTTTCTTCTTTTTTATGCGCAAAACCGTGCTTTACCTTATTTTACATCCAGTTTTCCATCCTGTCTGTTATGACCGTCTATTAAAGTCTGATTAATATCTGTCTCGTATTTTCGCATCTCCACTTCAATCGGTGTTGGATCTTTAGACAGCTTCTTTGGTCCAAAATGATTGTAAAATATCATAATTCCCACACCAAGACCAATAGAATAACAAAGCTCTATCAGTTGCTTTCCTTCCTCTTTGCTGCCGGCAAATAATTCACATATCTGCCCAAACATATCATCAACGCCTATATCATTGTTAAAAGACATTATGGAAAATCCCACACCAAAAAATAATATAAAGCAGATTGCTATTGTCTTTATTATGTCCAGATATTGTTTTCCCGTCTGTGCTTTTTTAAATTCTACAACACATTCTGTTTCTCCCAGCGACTGCACATCCACATTTTGAAAAGTTTCATCCACAATCTCCAGAATCTTCATTACAGAAACAATATACCGTTTTTTTCCGTTGGAATCATCTGTCAGCAATTTAATCGGTTTTAATTTATTTAATACATTTTTGTTTTTACATTCCAGTTTTGCAATATCTGCCACAGTCACTTCACTTTTAGTCAGCTCTACTGACTGATCCATCTTAATATATAATGTATCACTCATACGCTACCTATATCATCACTGCTTCTTCTACTTTTTCCACTTCTTTTGAATCTGTCCATACATAAACACCGATTCCTGTTGCAATTACCAAAGCTAAAACAATAATCATACCTTTTAAGAATTTCATATGCTTCCTCCTAGTGCTCCATTAAGATATATTACATATCCATTTGGTTCTATTTATAAGGTTTCAAAGTTTTCTTCCAACCTTTTCACCTCTTTCCAGATAGTATATCTAATAAGAAACATATTATTCTTTTTTTATTAAACTTTAGCAATTGTTTTATCTATTGGCTGTTTTAACATTTTTTATCATCTATTTGATTTTTCATATAATTCAAAATTTTCTTTTCGGCTCTGGACACCTGTACCTGAGACATACCCATAATTTCTGCAATCTCTGACTGGGTTTTATTTTGAAAATATCTTAAAATTATAATTTTTCTCTCTGAATCTTCCAACGTCTCCAGTAATTGCTTAATCATAACTCTATTGAGAACCATAGTCTCTGGACTCTTCGTATCTTCTATTTTATCCAGTATTGTTTTATTTTGTCCCGAACTGCCGTCAATTTCTTTATAAATTGATTCCACTTCTCTTGAGGCTTCCATTGCTGTTACAATTTCCTCTTTAGTCAATTCACACATTTCTGCCAGTTCTTCCAATGTTGGTTCCTTTTGATTTTCATTTCTGAATTTTTCAGTGGTGGATATAATTTTTAATTGATTTTCCTTAATTGTACGACTGATTTTTATAATTCCGTCATCTCTTAGAAATCTTCGGATTTCCCCGGTTATCATAGGCACCGCATAAGTCGAAAATGCAACATTAAAATTATTGTCAAATCTGTCTATCGCTTTCAACATTCCTATACATCCAATTTGAAATAAATCCTCTCCTTCATAACCTCTGTTTAGAAATCTCTTCACTATACTCCATATTAATCCCGTATTTTCCATCAATATCCTGTCTCTTGATGCCTTATCTCCTTTATGAGCCTGATTAATTAAAGTTAGTGTATCCATATTACACCTGTTTTTTTACTTTTTTTAATTTCTTTTTCATGATTACTACAGTTCCCACTCCCGGCTCAGACTGTACATCAACTTTATCCATAAACATTTCCATAAACATAAATCCCATTCCGGATCTTTCCAGTTCCGGCTTGGTTGTAAACAACGGCTCTCTTGCTTTTTCTATGTCTTTGATTCCTACTCCTTCGTCTTTTATTTGAATTTCTATTAGACTGTTAACACAATATGTATTATCCTTTTTTTCATAAATTTTATTTGTCAGCCTGCATTTCATACTGACTTTACCGGGTCCCTCATTATATCCGTGTATAATTGAATTGGTTACTGCTTCTGAAACGGCTGTCTTTATATCATTCAATTCCTCAATTGTGGGATCTGTCTCAGTCAAAAATGCAGCAACTGCAAGCCGTGCCAGACTTTCATTCTGGGATTTTGCATCAAACTCCAGTTTCATATTATTTTCCATTATTTTATTTTCCATATAACTTCTGCCCTTTCATCTATCATTTTGTCAGACTTGACGTAACTGCTTTATTAACCAGTTTATACAAACCTGATATCGTAAATATTCTGTCAATTGACTGATTTATATTTGTTACCGTTATTTCACCGCCCAGGCTCTTTATCAGTTTGTATCTTCCCATAATCACACC
>JAUUNJ010000481.1 GCA_030844625.1 Roseburia sp.
GCAATGACCTTGTCTGATTCCGCATCTTTGATGACAGTTCCTGCCGGAACTTTTAAGATCAGATCAGCGCCATCTTTCCCATGACATTTCTTTTTGCCGCCTTCTTCACCGTTTTCAGCAGCAAATTTACGTCTGTGACGAAAGTCTGTCAGCGTATTCAATCCCTCATCGACAACAAAAATAACATCGCCGCCGCGGCCGCCGTCTCCGCCGTCCGGACCGCCATTTGGGACATATTTTTCACGGCGGAAACTGACATGTCCATTTCCACCTTTTCCAGATTTTATAATAATTGTTGCTCTATCTGCAAACATAATTTTCTCCTTTAAGCGGACAGCCAGGCTGCCCTGCTCCAATGCCAAAACAATAAGAACCCGGCTATCTTTACAAATAGTCGGGTCCATTGTTCATCTTATTATTCAGCTACTGGATAAACGGAAGCCTGTTTCTTATCTCTTCCTTTTCTCTCGAATCTTAAGATACCATCTGTTAAAGCGAATAATGTGTCATCTCCACCGATTCCTACATTAACACCTGGATGAATCTTTGTTCCACGCTGTCTGTAAATAATGTTACCAGCTTTGACGAACTGTCCGTCTGCTCTCTTAGCACCTAATCTCTTAGATTCAGAGTCACGGCCGTTCTTTGTAGAACCAACACCCTTTTTATGAGCGAAAAACTGAAGGTTCATATTCATCATGTCTTACACCTCCTTGAATGTTAGAATGATATAATCATTTCCATAAGTATTTTGTATTCCTTGCAAGCCTAAAACCAGGGATTTCATGAGCAAATCAGCATCATGACCTGCCGGAGCATCAAACCTGAGTGTGATCATTCCGGTCTCTTCATCAGAATCTGTAGAAAATTTTTCCTTCGTGTAAACACCAAGGGAATTGATCGTGTTGATCACCAGTGCAGAAATTCCCGCACATACAATGTCTTCACCTTCCTCTGCATACCCTGCATGTCCAAGACAGTCAAAACCTAAAAATGCCTGATCCTGGTTTCTGAAAATCGTTATCTTAGTCATAACAATCTTCCTATCGATTACGCATTAATTTTTTCGATCTTAACCTGTGTAAACGCCTGTCTGTGGCCGTTTTTCTTGTGATAACCGGTTTTTCTCTTATACTTGTAAACGATAACTTTTTTCGCTCTGCCTTCTTTCACTACAGAAGCTTCTACAGTTGCGTTAGCTACGTCTGCTCCAACTTTCATTCCGTTGTCAGAAACTGCTAATACCTGATCAAAAGTTACTTTCTCACCAGCTTCAACACCAAGTTTTTCAATGGTAATGATATCACCTTCGGAAACTTTATACTGTTTACCACCTGTTGCGATAATTGCGTACATATGGCACCTCCTATTATCATTACTCGCCAGTTGTGGTTTCTGCAAACATGCAGAATTTGAGACCTCACTGTGCGGCATACTTCATTACTATAGCATAACAATTGAATTACGTCAACTGGTTTTTTGAAATTTTTCTAACCTTTTTAGTTAAAACCTATTTTTATAATAATGATTTTTATTCACATACATCTTCTCATCTGCAACTGACAAATTCTTTTCAATGTCCTTTGCATGTTCTAACCAGACACTTCCAATGGAAGCCGAACATTCAGCCGTCCATAGCTTTGAAAGCTTTTGCAGCTTATTTTGAAAGTCTGTCTCGCTTTTATCGAATGACAGAATGATAAATTCGTCCCCGCCAAAACGGTAACAACCTGCCTCCTGGAATATGGTTATGATTTTTTTCGCAATTGCTGCGAGCAGCTCATCTCCTGCTTCATGTCCCAGATTGTCATTGATTTTTTTTAGACCATTCACATCTGCAAAAGCGATGCCAACCGGCTGGTTACACATCTCCTCGTCACATTCGATGATTGCAATATCTTTGTAATATGCCTTACGGGTTTTGAATCCCGTTAATGCATCCCGCTCTAATTCAGATATCTGCGAATTAATCTCTATGTATTGCTGTAAAGATTTTATATGGTTTTCTTTCGAATATTCAATAATCCGGTCTTTATAATAGTTTTTCGCCTCTAATGCCTCTAAAATCGCGTCTTTGTCCATTTTACCAACAGCGTATACATATATTAATTCTGCAAATTCAAGTCCAACCTTGATTTCATCCGGATATTTTTCCATATACTGATTCATGGATCGTAAAATGTGGTTCATAAGGTTATCATCACAAGAATCTCTTCCACACTCAAACAGTTCCCGGCAGGCATCCATAAATTCAGCCGCGTACATTTCATCCATTTTTGAAAGGATCTGTTTTTTGTAAGTCTCATATTTTTCTGGCTGTTCCAATTTATAATAAAGTGTTGCTGCACAGCGGGTGACATCATCAGGAACGATTGTATCTGCATGATATTGGCTCACTCCAAGTTCAAACGCCTTTAAAGCCTCTGTTAAACGGTTCAGTTTCTGAAGTGAAATAGATTTATTGATATAGATATAAGCACCCATTTCCTCATCACAGTCTTTCAGGACGTCTTCTGCGAGCGCAAGACTTTTAAGTGCTTCCTCATAGT
>JAUUNJ010000482.1 GCA_030844625.1 Roseburia sp.
ATAGGTTTTTAAGGAAATGCTTAGGTACTCCCAGTAAAAAGAGTATGACAGGCGTCGAATATTATTATGAGTGGGGACAAATACAATCCTTCTATGATGATCGTTCTTGTCAAACAGGAATTGTAATTATGTTTTAAAATAAGGAATATTGTATCTCTTGCTTCCGTATGCAGAAAGATTACATCGGTACAGAGAAATGTGGTAGTGATACACCAAAGAACACAGGCGAAACCTTATATCTCGGTTCCACAAGTAGCGAATCTTTCAAAAGAGAGAGATGGGTAAAACTTCGCTGTTTATATAATAGTAGGGGACGATGTTTTATCCGAGACTATGAAGAAAAGTCTGTAAATAAGATTCTTCTATGATAAGACTGGGTGGAATGCTTTGAAATGAAGCACTCCACCTTTGTTTTATATATACCATCCAAAAGATGGCATGTCAATAACAGGCGGCTTTTCCGCCTGTTTTAACCAATCTGTTCTTTTTATTCTGGAAGCCGTCCTTCATACATAATACTTAATTCTCCGTAGACCTGACCCCAGTTCCGGATGGTGGTTGTCCATTTTTTTGTGGCTTCAAAGGTAGCCAGATACAGGGCTTTCAGCAATGCTGTATCGCTTGGAAATACGCTTCTTTGCTGGTTTAATCTCCGATAGGTGGAATTCAGAGATTCTATGGCATTGGTCGTGTATATGACCTTTCGGACATCTGCCGAAAATTTGAAAATTGGAGAAATGGCATCCCAGTTATCTTTCCAGCGTTTCATGGAATTCGGATATTTTGGTGTCCATTTCTCTGTTACTTGTTCAAGGGCTGCCAGAGCTTTCTTTTCGTCCGGTGCCTGATAGATGGTTTTCAAATCCGTTGCAAAGGCTTTCCTGTCTTTATCTGGAACATATTTCAGAGTGTTTCTTACCTGATGGACAATACAGCGTTGATATTCTGTTTTCGGAAAAGCAGCCGAAATAGCTTCTTTGATTCCAGACAGACCATCAGCACAAAGGATCAGGATATCTTTTACCCCTCTGTTTTTCAGTTCATTTAAGACAGACAGCCAGTATTTAGAGCTTTCGTTATCACCAACCTGAATGGTAAGCACTTCTTTTTTTCCTGCTGTATTAATTCCAAGAATTACATATGCCGCCAATTTGCGAATGACACCGTTATCCCGGACAGAATAGTGGATTGCATCGATAAATAGAATTGGATATACTTCATCTAACGGGCGGTTCTGCCAATCTTCAATCTGAGGGAGGATTTTATCTGTTACATCAGAAATGAATCCTTCCGAAGTTTCAAAACCGTAAATATCTTCGATGGTTTCAGATATCTGTCTGGTCGTCATTCCTTTGGCATACATAGAGATGATCTTCTGATCAATATCGGAGATGTCTTTCTGGCGCTTTTTGACTACTTGCGGCTGAAAGGTTGATTTACGATCCTGTGGAACCTCAATTTCCATAGAACCATAACTGCTGTTGATACGTTTGCGTTTATACCCATTTCGGTAATCATCATTGTCAGAACGCTCAGATTTTTCATAACCAAGATGGTTGTCCATTTCGGCTTCCATCATTTCTTTGATGGTTCCACCAAGAAGATCCTTTAGAGCTTCCTGAATATCCTCAGCTGTCTGAATATCGTATTCTTCCATGAGCTGATGAATAATGTTTCGTTTTCCCTCTGTCATTTGTACCCGATGTATGGGTTTCTTCTGTTTTGCCTTTGAATTTATAATCTAAGTGCAACAAGTAAAAATGACTCATAGTTTCTGGTAAAATGGTGTTTGCAAAGACATCCATTAAACTAGGAGGAACTATGAGCCACTATAAACATCTTACACTATCTGAAAGAGAATTGATACTATATTTTTTGGCAAAGGGTTTTTCAATTTCTAAAATTGCTCTGAAAATAGGCAGAAGTAAATCCACTATTTCAAGAGAATTGAAACGTAATTCTGAGCAATCTATGTACTTGCCTATAAAGGCACAGGAAAAATATCAACTGCGAAGAGGTGGTTGTAAACCTCGTAAAAAGTTAGAAAACAAAGCTATTTTTGATTATGTAAATGATAAATTCTTAAATCATCAATGGTCACCAGAGCAGATTTCCGGAAGACTCCGTTTGGAAAAAGCTGATTTTTATGTCAGTTATACAACGATTTATAGAGCAATCTATACAGGTATGTTTGATACGAAACAACAGCACAATTCTCGTGGCAATCGTGGCGCAATCAGAAAACTGCGTCATCGTGGTAAAAGTCGCCATACAAAAAACTACGAAGAAAAACGTGGAAAATTACAAATTAGTTATTTGATAACGGAACGACCAAAAGATGCAGACCAGCGTGTAAGGATTGGAGATTGGGAGGCTGATACAATTCTTGGACAGACAGGAAAAGAAAAAGCTTGCCTAGTTACGCTGGTTGATCGGAAAAGCAGATTTTTAATAGCAGGAAAAGCAAAAAGAAAGAAAGCTGCTTGCGTAGGTGAAGTAATGATCAATGCACTGAAAAACAAACCATGTTATTCT
>JAUUNJ010000483.1 GCA_030844625.1 Roseburia sp.
GGAATAACTTTTCCCGACTGTGTCAGTTCATTTGCATCTCTGGAAGTTTTTGTAACATAACCTACTAATATCCCCGGAAGAAATTTATCGCTGATCTGAGAGGTTACGACCATGTCACCCTCTGAAATTTTGGCATCGGCAAGAATTCCGGTCACATTGAGTTCTCCCTCTTCGATTAATTTTAAATCTCCGCTGACAATACCTGTATCGGAAGTGTTGGCGAAAGAAACACTTACACCGCTTTCATCATCTATAATAGAACGGACTTTTGCATAATTCTTTCCCACATCATATACAATTCCTACCAGACCTCCACCGCTGATAACATTCATATCCTTTTTGATTCCGTGATCAGATCCCCGGTTGATTGTAAATGTGCTGAACCATTTTCCGGTGGCTTTTCCAATTACTTTAGCTGCAACCTTTTTATATGAACTATAGTCATTGTCCAGTTCATAAAGATCCCGAAGCCTCTGTAATTCATATTTATTCTGGGCAAGTAAACTGTTTTCTTCTGTCAGTTCATCAATCTGTTGCTGCAGTTTGTCATTTTGGCTTTTTAATTCTTTGACAGACTTTAAAAGATCAGATTTGCTGTTGAACCAGCGTCCAATGCTGTTTACCCCATCCTGAAGAGGAACTACCGCCACACCTGCCACAAACTTAGCAGGTTTTGAAAAACCGGTAAAAACAACAGACAAAATAAGGCTTAATATACAAAATATGGTAAGTACAAATATTAAAATTTTAGGTTTTATTTTAAACGTTGATTGTCTTTTCACTTTTTATACCTCTAAAATGAACTTTCTCTTGGCTCGTACATAAGCTTTTTATATTTGGAATCGGAAACAATCATGGAAACCCCTCTTATAACGGATTCTCCGGGATTGGCTATGGTATTAACTTTTAATTCTGTTTCTTTTGCTATCAGCCTGTCCAGATTTTTAATTGCAGCCGATCCGCCGGTTAAATAGATTCCGGTATCAATAATATCTGCAGATAATTCAGGCGGAGTTCTTTCCAGCAAATTCTTTATTGCTTCAATAATATCATCAAAAAATTGTTTGATTGCTTCATATACAGTATCTTTTGCCACCCCGCGTTCAGAAGGAAGACCTGTTATTACGTTTCTGCCGTAAACGTACAAAATATCATCATCTTCTTCATTATCTTCATCATACATGGCGTCAGACAGTTTGCATTTAATATTTTCTGCTGTTTTTAAACCAATGTAGATATTGTATTTTCGTTTTACAACATCACAGATTAACTGGTCCAGTTTATTTCCGCCCAGTTTGATAATTCTGCTGACAACAATTCCGCCTAATGATATTACGGAAACTTCTGTTGTATCCGCACCGATATTAACAATCATATTACCACGGGCACTGGTCATGTCAATACCAAGTCCAACCGCATCAGCGATGGGTTTTTCCACAATTTTTATTTCACGGGCTTTTATGTCAGATTTTGAAACCACGTCATAAAAAGCACGTTTCTCTACCTCTGTTATATCTGCCGGAACTGCAATACAAAATCTTCCCATTTTATTGCCGTGATGACCGGTCATTTTTTTATAAAACTGTTCAAACAGCATTTTCATGCTTTTTAAATCTGCAATAACACCGAATTTAATTGGAAAAACAACTTTTATATGATCAGGAGTCTTTTCATACATTTTGTATGCCTCATCTCCTATTTCAAACAGCTGATCTTTATTTTTTATTGCAATAATATCTTTTTCATTTAAGGTTGTTCTGGTAATTCCATTGAATATTTTAATGTTGCCAGTACCAAAATCAATACCAAAAACACTACGATTCATAAATTTGTCCTTTCATACAACTTTTGTTATAAAAGCTTCAATTCCTTAAAACTGGAATATCTGCGGTCTCCTATTATAATGTGATCTAAAACGGAAATTCCAATTAATTTTCCGGCATCAGCAATTTTTAAAGTACTTGTTATATCATCTTTGCTGGGAGTACAATCACCGCTCGGATGATTGTGAAGAAGAATAATGTTTACCGCATTACAGCGGAGTCCTTCAACAAATATCTCCCGGGAAGAAATCAGAGACTGGTTCACAGTTCCCATTGTTAAAATTTTATCCTTTATTAACTGACACTTGGTGTCTAAAAACATTACAGCCAGATTTTCCTGTTCTAAATGCCGCATCTTTTCCATATAATATTCTGCAATGGTTGATGGCCTGTCCAATTTAAGACCGGTCTTGGCATCCAGAGAAGAAATCCTTTTTGCCAATTCACCAATGCACATAATTTGTACTGCTTTTACTCTGCCAATTCCTTTTAGTTGAAGCAATTGCTCCTTTGACAGATGCATAATGGAAAGCAGACCGGTTTCAGAATTTTCCAGATTGAGAACCTTTCCGGCAAGATCATAGGCACTGGTGCCGTTTGTTCCGGTTCTCAATATAACGGATAGTAATTCACAGTCAGTTAAAACTTGCGGTCCCAGAGAAAAACATTTTTCGTAGGGACGCTCATTTACAGGTACGTTTCTAATTGTG
>JAUUNJ010000484.1 GCA_030844625.1 Roseburia sp.
TTCGGAGAATAGGAGGTATGTATGTACAATACAGAACAGGAAATAGAAAAAGTAATATTAGTTGCAGTGGCTTCTGATCCGGAAGAGAATGCAGAGGAATCCCTGGATGAATTAGAGGAGCTGGTGAATACTGCAGGTGCAGTTGTCGTTGGAAGAATGATTCAGAATCTTGAGCATGCCAGCAGTGCCACATATATTGGATCAGGAAAGGTTCAGCAGTTAAAGGATTTAATCTGGGAGAAAGAAGCTACTGCTATTGTATGTGATGATGAACTTGCACCGGCACAATATAAAAATCTGGAAGATGAACTGGATGTTAAGGTGATGGACAGAACTCTGGTTATTCTTGATATTTTTGCCGGAAGGGCAAAAACGGCAGAGGGTAAAATTCAGGTGGAACTGGCACAGCTTCGTTATCGTTCCACAAGACTTATCGGAATGAGAAATCTTTCCCGTCAGGGTGGTGGAATCGGAACCAGAGGTCCGGGTGAAAAGAAACTGGAAGTGGACCGACGATTAATCAGAAACCGTATTTCCCAGCTGAAAGAGCAGGTGCAGGACATGGAAAGCCATCGTCAGGTAACACGTGCCAGACGACAGGATAATCCGGTTCCGGTAGTGGCAATTGTGGGTTATACCAATGCAGGAAAATCCACACTTCTCAATACTTTGACAGATGCCAGTGTTCTGGAGGAAGATAAGTTGTTCGCAACACTGGATCCTACCACAAGAAATTATAAACTGCCGGATGGACAGGAAATTTTGCTGACAGATACTGTAGGGTTTATCCGCAAACTTCCTCATCATTTGATTGATGCATTCAGAAGTACGTTAGAAGAAGCAAAATATTCGGACATAATCCTTCATGTGGTTGATTCATCCAATCCCGTCATGGACAAAAACGTTCATGCAGTCTATGAGACTTTAAAACGGTTGGATATTAAAGATAAAATTATAATTACAGTGTTTAATAAGATTGATAAATTAGAAGAGAAGCCGATACTTAAGGATTTCAATGCAGATGATACGGTGGAATCGGCGATAAAAAAGGGCATTGGGCTGGATAAGATTAATGAGGCAATTGAGAAAGCACTGAAGTCAATGCGTGTTCATATTGAAAAGGTTTTCCCGTATACAGATGCAGGAAAACCGGGATTGATCAGAAAATATGGTCAGTTAATCAGAGAGGAATACAGGGAGGATGGTATTTTTGTGGAAGCCTATGTGCCTGGGGAGATGATGGAGAAACTGTAAGGTTTAAAAGTTATTAGGATAGATTGATTATAATGTGACAAAATACTGAAAGAAAATTAAGGGGGAAACAAATGAAAAAGGATTATATTAAGCATCAGTATAAAAAAATAGATCAACAGGTTGAATACTGGTGTTTAAGGAAAAAAGTATTTTTAAAATGGTTAGCAATTATTATTGTAATTTCCACACCTATTTTATTTACTGCAAAAAATATGGATACTGACACATGGTTTTTACTAAATTCAGGAAGATATATTATAGAAAATGGTTTTACTACAACGGAGCCGTTTTCCATGTTTCAGGGATTGGAATTTTCGTTCCAGCAATGGTTGACAGATGTTTATTTTTATTGGATTTATACCAAGTTTAATGAGATAGGGCTTATATTGGTAATTATGATAGAGTCGATGATAATGCTGGCACTCTATTATAAACTTTGCATGCTTGTATCGAACCGTAACACAGGAATTAGTCTGATTTATACTATATGTTTTTCTGCAATATCAGCGGCGTATATGGTTGTCAGGCCACAAATCACTACATATATTATTCTTATTTTAGAACTTATAATTTTAGAAAAATATGTTAGAACAAAACAAGTTAAAATACTTGCCTTTTTGCCGCTATTATCTGTTGCGGAGATAAATTTGCATGCATCAATGTGGTGGATGTTGTTTATATTTATGCTGCCATATTTATGTGAATTAAGATTTATCAGAATAGATAGAATCCAACCGGATATTTATCCAAAGCGACCCCTTTGGATTTTTGTTATTATTATGATATTAGCAGGATTTCTCAATCCGTATGGGCTCAGAAATATGATGTATCTCATTAATTCCGGTGGTTCAAAATATGCGGCAGATGTAATTGGTGAAATGGGACCAATAAACTATAAAAGTGTAGGGCTATATTTATTGATTGTATTGTCGGTTATATTGGCAGTTACTTTATCGAAAAAAAAAGATTCCATTAAGCTAAGATATCTGTATTTGTATGTTGGGTGTGCGTTTATGGCATTAGTGAATGTAAGAAGCATTATTTTATTTGCTTTAGCCGGCTTTATGATTGGAGCATATGAATGTAGAAAATTTAAAGCCACAGGATTTGAAATTGCACGTTTTGTTATATACATTGAAATATTAATTGGAGTTATTGTTATCGCAGGGAATTTCAATTCCAGTGAAGTTTTTGAGTCAATAAAAAATCAGAATATGAAAATAATAAAATATTTAGATGAAAGATGTGTTCCCAACGAAACCAATTTATTTACCG
>JAUUNJ010000485.1 GCA_030844625.1 Roseburia sp.
ATAAAGGTTCATTCTCACTGCTCATAGCATCTACATTGACAAGCCTAACAGATGTAAAAACTGCCATTGCCAGAAGCATCACAAAACTAACTGTCAATAAAATTTTCTTCTTTAATACTGTCATATTCTCATCCTCCTAAATATATGTAAATCTTTAAGAACATTTGTTCGTACCTTGTATCTATATATTACACTCCGAACAAATGTTTGTCAACACTTTTTCGAATATTTGTTCGATTTTTGTTGCACAATTTCTTTAACTGTGCTAATATTAACATATCAGGAGTACATTATTTTGTACTCTCACGGTTTTTTACAAAAATAATTGAATACATCGGAGGAATAAAATATGCCAGGAAAGATTACTGCCAAGCAGGAGCAGATTTTGAATTATATTAAGGAAGAGCTTTTATCCAAGGGTTATCCACCTACTGTCCGCGAGATTTGCGAGGAAGTCGGACTGAAATCTACTTCTTCTGTCCACGCCCACTTATCTACCCTTGAGAACAACGGCTACATAAGACGGGATCCTACCAAACCAAGAGCCATTGAGATTGTAGATGATGAGTTTAACCTGACCCGCCGCGAAATGGTTAATATCCCTATTATCGGACGTGTTGCTGCCGGCGAGCCACTTTTAGCGGTTGAGAATATAGAGAATTACTTTGCCATTCCGGCAGAATTTTTACCAAATTGCGAAACTTTCATTGTAAAAGTTCATGGAGAGAGCATGATTAATATAGGATTTTACGAAGATGATTATCTTATTGTGGAACAGACGAATGTTGCCAGAAACGGAGACATTGTGGTTGCTCTTTTAGACGATTCTGTGACGGTCAAGAGATTTTATAAAGAAAATGGCTATATAAGACTTCAACCGGAAAATGACAATATGGATTCTATTATTGTGGAGGACTGTCAGATTCTCGGGAAGGTTCATTCTCTATACAGACCTATGGTAATGTAAAATATAAAATTTTTGACGTAAGTTTCATCATTACTCATATACATGAAAGAGGCTGTTTCACTAAGTATATCGTTAGTGAAACAGCCTCTCCTATAAATTTTTTCTTCATTCTTTTTACGAGTATGCCAGACACTCATCCAATGACTTAATAATTGCCTCTTTGTCCATATCGTGTCCGATGAACACTACCTTAATCATTCTGTCTCCCACTTCCTCGTCCCAGTCTGCAACAAGTGTAGGATCTTCCTTCATCATTTTCTGACGAATCTTTCTAGGTGCTGTAGCAACCCATTGTCCGGCATTGGCAATGTTAATCTGTCTTCCTGCCTGCTCGAACATATACGCATCATTATTATTTTCAGCAGCCCAGATAATTCCCTTGCTTCTGATGATTGTTCTAGGCATTGTATCCAGCCAGTCTTCAAATTTTTCTTTTGCAAAAGGTTTTCTTCTATAATATACAAAAGAGCCAATACCATATTCTTCTGTCTCTCCCTCACCGTGATGGTGATGATGGTGGTGGTGATGTCCATGATGACCGTGTTCTTCATGCTCATCATGTTCATGATGATGATGCTCCTGGTCTTTGTCATCATGGTGATGATGTTCATGTTCGTCATGATGTTCCTCATGATGATCATGTTCTTCATCTTCTTCCACTGCGCCCTCTAATTCCTGAATCCATCCTGCAGACATGCTTGATTTTTCAAAATCAAATCTATTGGTGTTCAGTATTTCATCAACATCGATCTGTCCATAAGTAGTTTCAAACATAACAGCTTCCGGCTGAAGTTTCCTGATAATTGCTTTTACTTTTCCAAGCTGCTCCGGTGTTACAGTATCTACTTTATTTAAAATAATTGTATTACAGAATTCAATCTGCTGAATCAAAAGATTTTCGATATCTTCATCATCAATATCATCTCTTACAAGATTATCTCCACATCCGAATTCATCAGCCATTCTTGCAACATCCACAACGGAAACAATGTTATCAAGTCTGGCAATCTTAGCTCTCTTATCATAAGAACCATCCAGCATTGTAATGGACTGTGCAATTGGAATTGGCTCACAGATTCCGCTGGCTTCAATTAAAATATAGTCAAATTTTCCTGTGCGAATCAGATCAATAATCTGATTAATCAAATCAACCTTTAATGTACAGCAAATGCATCCGTTTTGCAGAGGAACAAGATTTTCATCCTTTTGCGTAACCTGTCCGCCTTTTTCAATGAGAGAAGCATCAATATTTACCTCTCCAATATCATTGACAATTACTGCAACCTTATATCCTTTCTGGTTAGAAAGAACCTGATTCAGTAATGTTGTTTTTCCTGCTCCCAAATAACCCGTCAGTAATGTAACCGGCACTAATTTCTTTTCCATTTTATCTACTTCCCTTCATAACATTATCGATAACTATAGTAAAACAAATTGTTAAATAGTTTATTACAATTTTGTTAAACAAATATTGCTGGTATTTTCTCGTAATTATACTAGCATAAATAGTATGCACTGTATGGTGCCATTTTTAATCCGTCAACCACATCTATTATA
>JAUUNJ010000486.1 GCA_030844625.1 Roseburia sp.
CATTGATTGTAAATTAAACAAACTCCACTGACGTGACCTGTGATAGTGTTAGCACCACTGCTGCCCTGCACAGAACTTCTCTCTGTGTACTCATTTCATTATAGCTTTCACTAAAATCTACAGTTGCAATTCCATCGGTCAGATCAAACCCGTTCACTGTAACATTTTTTGGAATTGCGCTCAAATCATCCTCTTTTTTGCTTAACTGCTCTATAAGCTCGGAGATCATCTTGTGGGTATCTTTTTCCTCAGGATTATATTCCCTGCTTACAATCTTTGTTTCACTTTTATCAACATAATATACCGAAAACCCGGATTGCTTTTTTTCTGTTTTATCACTGCATCCAATAAACGTTACAGCAAAAACAAAAACCAATATAAAGTTTACTGCTATATTAATATATTTTTTCATGATAACACCTACTGAATGTATTTTAACGGAATACGCACTGTAAATGTGGTACCCTCCCCTTCCTTGCTATGAATCTTAATAGAACCATGATGTTTTAGGACAATCTCTTTTGTAATCGCCAATCCTAATCCGGTTCCACCTGTTTCTCTGGCTCTTGCCTTATCGACTCTGAAAAATCTTTCAAATACCCGTTCCTGATCAGTTTCAGAAATACCGATTCCCGTATCTGTAACTTTCAGATAAAAATATTGATGGTCAGAATTCAAGGATGCTGTGACTGTTCCATCCGTATTATTATATTTGATTGCATTTTCCACAAGGTTCGTTACCACACTGGCAAATTTAATTTCATCTACATCTGCAATTACCGGTCTGAAACTTTCAAATACAAGTTCTATATTCTTTGTAGCCGCAATCGGCTTAAGGCGCTTCAGTACCGCCTCCAGTATCTCATTAATGTTTACCGATGAAATGTTAATCTCTGTTTCCGATTTTTCCATCTTAACCAAATCTAAAAGATCTGTTATGATTTCATTTTCTCTGTCGATCTCCTTAGAAATATCCTGTAAGAATTCCTGATATAGTTCTTCGGGCATTCCTTCCTGACCCAACAGGGAATCTGCCAGCACCTTCATTGATGTAATTGGGGTTTTTAATTCATGGGATACATTAGAAACAAACTCCTGTCTGGACTTTTCCTGCGTATTAATCCTCTCAACCATTTTGGTAAATTCACCACTGATTTTTTCTATTTCGGAATAATCTTTTCGTTCCACTTCATCCAACTGACCCTTGGATATTTTTTCTATTGAATTCTCAATTCGTTTAATAGGTCTGGTAAATAGTACAGAGCACAGCCACGCCGCCAACAATGAAAAAATATACAACAGACAGTCTATCATAATCACATATCTGTAAAGATTATGATTATATGTATCCACGTCTGCAATGGAGTAATTAATATACAACGCTCCAATAACACTGGTTTTCGTCTTTCCTTCCGGGTTTGTTGTATTTGTTGTTAACGGAACAGCAAACTCAACATAATTATCCTCTGTATTTTTGATATATATGTTTTCCCCTTTCAGACATCTGATCACATTTTCTGAAATACTTGTTTTATTTTGTTCGCTGCTGTCAGTATCCTTGATAATCGTATAAAAACTGTTAATTACCTCTATCCGGCAATTATACTCTTTTGCCAACTGTTCAATCTGTGTATTCACAACAGCCGAATCATTCTTTTCTATGTATCCCTCACTTATGATACTGTTCTTTAACATTGTATTATTTGCTTTAAATCTGTCAATTTTGTTATTCATAAAATTGTTAACAGCTATATTCGTAAGAAACAGGCTGGAAACCATGATCGGTATGATAATTGCCACAGCCACAATTAAAAATACCCTTAACTTCATGCTTTTTATTAAATTGACAACCTTTGAAACTGATTTTTCTTTCATTAAAACTATCCTATAAATTCCCTTGTTTATCGTTCCCCATTTTCGTTCTCAATTAACTCTGAAAATAATATCCCATTCCCCATTTCGTGTGAACATACTCCGGTTTTGCCGGATTTTCTTCTATTTTTTCTCTTAATCTTCTCACATTAACATCCACTGTTCTGGCATCTCCCGGGTATTTTGAACCCCATATTAAAGTCAACAGTTGTTCCCTTCCATAAATCTTTCCCGGATTTTCTGCCAGCAGTTTAAGAATATCAAATTCTTTCACTGTCAGTCTTATTTCTTTATCATCTATGTAAAGTCTTTTTGCCTCAATATCCAGCTTCAGTTTACCTGAAACAATCACCTTTGGTTCTGCCGGTGCCACCGAAGCCTCGCGCTTATTTCTTCGGGTGATCGCTTTGATTCTGGCTTTTACTTCCAATATATTGAACGGCTTTGTTATATAATCATCTGCCCCATACTCCAGTCCGAGAATTTTGTCCATGTCGTCACCCTTTGCCGTAAGCATAATAATAGGCATATCAGAAAATTCCCTGATCTGCTGACAGACTTCATAACCGTCAAGTATCGGCAGCATCAAATCGAGAAGTATAATGTCATATTCATTCTCTTTGGCCTTGTCCACTGCTTCCTGTCCGTCA
>JAUUNJ010000487.1 GCA_030844625.1 Roseburia sp.
ATTGATTTTGGTTTAATACAAAACATATGTAATAATGTGAGCCAACAAAAGTCTGTTTTTGTACCATACTATCTTGGAAAATCTACTAAATTCAAATTGAGAGGATGAATTAAAATGAATAAAATATTTATATATGCAGGAGTGCGAAATCATAACTCTAAGACTTTAGAGTATACTAAGAGACTTTCAAGTATCATTTCTAGTAGAAATAATGTTGATATATCTTTCAGGACACCTTTCAATTCAGAGCTAGAAATATCTAATTCTGATTCAGAAGAGTTGTTTAAGAAAGGAATTGATAGGCAAAGTAATGCTGATGATGGAGGTATTATAAAAAAAGAGTTATTAGAGTCTGATATTATAATTATCTCTTCTCCTGTATATTTACAAAACGTATCTGTGGACACAAAAAACTTTATTGAAAGGATTGGGGGGTGGAGTCATCTTTTTCGATTAGCTGGAAAGTTTGTTGTAACATTAGATGTTGCTGAGAGTAACGGCTCTGATAATGTGTCAGAATATCTTAGAGATATATTTTCATATATGGGAGGACAGATATTACACCAAGTTTCAATTACCAATTCACTCAAAGATATTGCAGAGGCTCAGTTGATGGAGGCAACTTATAAAATTGAAGATGTACTTGAAGGGAAAATTAAGTACAAAACAACGGATTATCAAGAAAGAGCTTACCAGACATTAAAATTAATTTTAGAAAATTATGATTCCGAACATTTTGAGAAGATGTATTGGAAGAAAAAACGCCTTTTTGAAGC
The DNA here is from genome assembly GCA_030844625.1 of Roseburia sp. GTDB lineage: Bacteria > Bacillota > Clostridia > Lachnospirales > Lachnospiraceae > Eubacterium_G. Next base: position 777 of record JAUUNJ010000487.1, read on the forward strand.
TAATAGTTTAGAGGAATGGTATTATGTTGAAAATATTAAATAACTCTGTCATATATTTATGTTTGGCTCCGTTATTGTTCCTATTATTGATAATTTTTCCAAATGATTCATTAATCTATTTTTTTCGATTGATTTTAATTTCGTTAATATCAATTATATTACATGAACTAGGTCATTTTTTAGTGGGAAGATGTCTATCTTATAAACTAGAGATGCTTGCTACTCCCTTTTTCTTCTATTTTAGAAAAAAAATATATTTCAAATTTCCAGTGTTATTAGCATTCGGTTATTGTCAAATGAGTAATAGAAACATTACTAATGAAAAAAATAGTGATAGGAATTTGGTGTTCTACTTCTTTGGGGGAGGTGGAGCTAACCTAATTGTCGCAATATTAGCACTTTTGGGATTTGTGCCGTACGCATCAGAATTTTTTATTTTGAATATAATTCTTTTTCTAGTTACGGTATGTTTACCAATTGATGGAACAGATGGCAATGCTATTAGAGAGATAGTTTTGTATTCAAAAGATTCAAAAACATATCAGAGATTCTTTGCGAATAGTTTCTATAATAATCCTCATATAACAATCGACGATTTTGCAAAATTAACCTCTAAAGAAAAATCTTTTTTTTCAAAATTTGAAAAATGTTTGATAAACCTTTACTTTGAAGTAAAAGGTGAAGGATCAGCATTTACAATTGCTAATAATGAAGTTTTTGATTCAAATATTCAGGAAAATATTATCCGTGAGTACTATAAATTACTACATAAATCTTCTGATTGGTTTATTCCACAGAACTTATCTTCAGAAGAAGTTGTTTTTACCTTGTCAAACTATATTTACTCGAAAAATAATAAATATTTAAAAAAGATTAAGTATCTAAAGAAATTAGTAGATTTTAGACAAGAAGAAATTATCGACTTTATTTTGAACAAGGAGGGAGTATTGTGAAAGTTCCAATGATATATCAAATGGAAAATTCAGAATGTGGATTAGCATGCTGTGCCATGATATTGAACTATTTTAAATATGAAATTTCTTTAAATGAACTACGTGAAATCTACCCATCATCCAGATCTGGATACTCTCTCCTATCTATAAGTAAAGTTTTAGGAGATTTTAATGTAAGTTCCAATGCTTTTAAAGCTTCGGCAGGAGATTTAAAATCTCTCAGTTTCCCACTCATTTGCTTCTGGGAGAGTTCTCATTTTATTATTCTTGAAAAAATTAGTAAAAACAAATTTTATATTTTAGATCCTGCAAAAGGCAGGCAGAGAATGTCAATAAGTGAATTTGAAAGACATTATTCAAATATCATTTTAACATTTAAAAAGTTAGATAGCTTTATGCCTCATAAAGGTAATAAAAAGTCGCCTGTTTTAAAATATTTTTTTAAGTATAGGAATAAGCTAGGGATTTTATTTTTTGTAACAGCATTATTGTATGTAATACAATCATTAGTACCTATAGCTAATAGACACATAATTGACATGAATTTCAAGGACGATTCGTATTCGTCTAGAATGTTATTTACTATATTATTTATATTTACTATTTCATTCTCACTAATGTATTTATTAAGACAGATATATGTTGCGTCTTTGAAATATATAATGGATAAAGAGATTAGCTATGACTTTATGAAACATTTGATATATTTACCTTACAGTTTTTATGAAAAACGTACTTTAGGGGATATACTTTTTAGAGCTAATTCTATTGTTTATATAAGAGA
>JAUUNJ010000488.1 GCA_030844625.1 Roseburia sp.
CAGATTGACCGAAGGTCAAGCTGCTAAGTGGTATAACATACAATTCAAAAAGTGGCGAATGCCGCGCGCAGATTGACCGAAGGTCAAGCTGCTAAGTGGTATAACATACAATTCAAAAAGTGGTGGAAATGTGATTTCAAAATTATATCAACAACCCTGTATAAAATTGCTTATAGTAATAAGATAATAAGGAGTTGTACTATTATGAATGACAAGTCAAATCAAAATCCATTACTTGTTAGACGCATATTTCGAAAAACAAAATCTGTATTGGGGATAAAACCTAATGCAGGTGTAGTAATTAAATCGTCAAAATGGATCAGAGATATGTCGTGTTTATATGAAAGTCAGGCAAAAAGAGACCTAAAGATTAGTATTAATTCTGATGTAGAGGAGAAAATTTCCTACCCCAATATATCAAGGGCAATAGAATGTGCAATTAATGATTTGGTTGAAAATCAAAATAATAGTTTTAAAAATATGCTTGTTATTAAAAATCCTTATCAGTTTTCGCCATTGTGTGCTATGGCTTTATTTAAAACAAAAAAGCCATACGGTGTCAGGATTACGGTCAAAGGAAAAAATTCTGAGGGTGATATAAGCTGTAAAATTGATGCAACAACAAATCACAGAGTACCGATTATGGGATTGTATGCAGATTATGAAAATATTATTGACATTGAATTGCTTGGTAAAAAAGATAAAATAGTTAAAAAGAAAACATTTAAAATGTATGTGCCGCCTTTGAAAGGGAAAAATTCAAAAATAGAGGTGACAAAGGAATTTTCAAAAGCGGATTATATTTATAATCTTACTTTGGTATATGGCGGTGGAGATGATGGGATTTATCCTTATGCGTTTGATAAAAACGGAGATATAAGATTTTGTTTTTCCCTTGCTCCCAAAACTTATGGATTTCAGCCAATTTCAAATGGGAAATTTCTATTTCTAAATAAAAAAGTTGTCCGTCTTACCTGCACTAATCCAACGGCAACTCAGTTATATGTGGTTGATCAGATGGGAAGATTTCATAAATTATATAATGTGGAAAAAGGAACGCATCATGATTTTGCCGAAATGGAAAATGGAAATTTTGTAGTTGGCAGTAATTCCATAGAGGGGGCTACATTTGAAGATGCAGTCATTGAAATTGATAGAAAAACCGGAGATATCTTAAATGAAATAAAGATTAAGGACTATATAGATCCTAAATTTGTAGACACAGCGGATTGGGCACATCTTAATTCAATTGAGTGTGATAAGGATGAAAAAACGGTAATTGTATGTTTGAGAAATCTTCATTCCGTTTTAAAAATAAATTATGAAAAGAAAGAACTTGTATGGATTTTAGGAAATCCGGTATTCTGGGAAAATTCCACCGTATCGGACAAGGTGTTGATGCCTCAGGGTGAGAATATGGAGTGGTTTTTTCAAGCTCACGCGTCATATTTTATTGATGCTGATTTGGATCATAATCCGGATACAAGACATTTGATTATATATGATAATCACAGAGATAAGAGAAGACCGGTTGATTATTTTGACGGAGAGCGTAGTTCTTATGTAAGAATTTATACAATAAATGAAAAAGAAAAAACAGTAAGTTTACATAAATCATTTCCTTGTAAAAAATCTATTATTCGTTCTAATGCTATTTTTGATGTAAAGTCAAGAAGATTAATGGCGATGAGTGGAAAAGTAAAAGCCAATAACGGAAAATATATGGGACAAATAGTGGAATTTGATTATGATACAGGTGAGGTTTTAAATTTATTCTCAGTTAATTATGGGTATTACAGAGCATATGAATTTAAATTCGCTGCACAAGATATGGCAAGAAGCCTGAAGGTGGACGGAAATTATGTTTTTGGAAAAATATATGAAATGAATTCATGTGAACAACTGGATGTAAGTTCGGCGAAGATATTACCTGAGCCAATATTAGAAGAGCAAGATAGTACAGAGGAAGAAAGAAGTAGAAGGTTAAGAGAACTTGTTGCAAAAAATCCAGACTATTATGTAGATCCGGAACAGGATATGGCAAGAATAAAGTTTGAAATAGTAGAAGATATGCTATATATAAAGTTAATTGATCATTTGCTGGAAAGAATATATTTTGTTGGAACCAATCATACCTATTTTAGAGATTTTTCAGACACAAAACAGGAGAGGTCCTATTTTGCAAGATTTGATAATATAGATTCCATTGGGTTAAATGATTTATTGGAAGATACCTATGAAATATATTTTAAACATAGTATTGGACTATACAAATCAGGACATAAAATTAAAATTGGCAGATAAACAGTTAAGAAATATGAAATAGGCGGTTAATGGCTTCGCCCTGAGCGTATTCGCAGACCTCTGGTCTTGCTCATCGCCGGCTTCGCCCTGAGCGTATTCGCAGACCTTTGGTCCTGCTCATCGCTGGCTTCGCCCTGAGCGTATTCGCAGACCTTTGGTCCTGCTCATCGCTGGCTTCGC
>JAUUNJ010000489.1 GCA_030844625.1 Roseburia sp.
TCCCTGCTGTTGAGCCGGTCGTTAAAATTCGCCGCTTCCTTTATCTTCTGGCCATAGATTTTAACAGCGGCTTTAGTTGGGTTTTGTCCCATTTTGTTTTACCTCCTTAGGTAGTAGAATAAATAGTGTTAATTCAATTCAATCTTTTTCGATGCTTTTTCCATATCGGAAATAGCCTTCTCAACGGCTTTATCTGCCAGTTTTGGAATTTCAGAATTGATTTTTTCTAGCCGCGCATTCAACTGTGGAATCACGATTTCTTCAAAAGTTTTTCCCTCACTTCGAGCAAGCCTGCAAGAAATGTCCCAACTTGAGAAGTTTGCAGATGCCAAAAGCATTTCAGTTAAGATTCTGAGTACTTTCTCAGGTGAATCTTCCATCTTGCTCCACCTTTTCCCTGCTTCTTCCAACCACTTGTCATATCGCTCACCCGATTCGGCAGAAAATTGATAGCTTTGCTGTTCTTTTGGTTTTGGATTTTTCTTTTTCTTTGCTTTCATAATTACACCTCAGCAAGTTTTTCTGGTATTCAGAAAATTGTCTAGGTCTGATTGTTTGATTTTATAACCTCTCCCAAACCGATATGCCGGAAGCTTTTTTTGACGTATCCACTTCCAAACGGTTGTTGTAGCAAACCCTGTTTTCTTGGCAACTTCTTCACAGGTCAAAAACTCCATTTATTTCACCTCCTTGTACTTCACCCTACTTTGTTTAACTTGTCTTTACTTTGCTTTTGTGATACAATGTAAGAAAAGAAAGTTGGGAATAATATGCGCTTAAACAATGATTGCATACGAGATATTTTATTTCTTCAATAGTCTTGACTCCACTCGTTTCCAGTAAGTCCTTCCCTCTTCTTCAGCGTATTGGACTAACTGCTCTCTCGTGATTGGAGGAATCTTGTTGTCTTCCGCATAACGTCGAAATGCACGAAAACACATTTTCATAGTCCATCGGAGACACCAGAGATATGCCAGACAGCAAACCGCTAAAACTGTAACAACCAAAGTCAGCAGCAAGTTTATCATAACTTCCCTCCTTTGGACTTTCTTTTTGCTTACTTTTCTTAACCACAGTTATATTATAACACGATTTTTCGTTAATTCAATACTTATTTCACGATTTTTAGTGTTTTTGCACTTTAAACAAATAGGTGGGTTTTATTTATGTATGATGCACAAACAACAAAAGACAGAATAAAAAGTCGATGCAAGCAACAAAAAATCAGTATAGATGTTTTATTAAAAGCCTGTAATCTGGGTATTAATGCAATTAACCAAATTAACGATGCAAAAGGAATGGCTTCTTTTAGTCTCGCACGCATTGCTGATCATCTAGATTGTTCTGTCGACTATCTTCTTGGCAGAACAGATAAACCTGAGGTGAACCGATAGTGTTTAATATTAACTCTAATCGAGACCTTTTTGACTTTATTACACTTATAATTGCCTGTATAGGTTGTGCAACTGGTCTTATATCCTTTCTGATGCAGATATTGAATAAGCCCAAAATAGAAATACGTCCATACGCCGATAAACTCATTGGTTTTATAACAAATCCTAATATTGGAACCGGCAAGTTTTCTGCAACTTCTAAAATCGCTCTGGTTACAATGAGTGTGGTAAGTCTTAAACCCTTTGATACTTCTATTTATAAAATAGAGTTAATCTGTGGAAATGTTTCAACCACATATGATTCAGAATGTAAAATCGACAAAATCAGTGTAAAGGACAATAATAAAACCAAACGCATAACTTTGTTGGATTCAAGTGGTCAAATCACACTGCCTTACAGACTTTGTGGTATGGAAGTTCTGAACCTCCTGCTCGCTTTTCCGTATGTGCAATCTTTATACTCACAATATAAAGAAAGTGGTAGACCTGTGGATGCTGTGATTCGCATCCACACATCTACCCAGCTCGTTGAATACCCTGTTAAATTACAAGATATTTCTTTCAACGAAATAAAACTTACCTTTTAGTACCGCCTAGAAATAATCATAGCGGCTATGCTGCTTACAAGACCGATTAACGAAAGGATAATGCAAGCCACATGGAATGCTGTCATAACTTTCACCCCCCAACTATCTAGGCTTTCTTTTTGCTTACTTTTCTTAACCACAGTTATATTATAATCCCTAAATTTATGGATTTCAAGCAATATTCCATATTTTTATGGATTTTAGTGTTTTGTACAAATTAAGGAGATTTCTTATGTATGAATCTACAAAGGTTGCCGAAATCATAAAAGCTACTTCTAAAACCAAGGGTATTCAACTCAAAAATATGCTGGTCGACCTTGAACTCAATAAAAATACTCTATCTAATATGTACAACGGTTCTATGTTAAAAGCAGATAGTCTCGCCCGTATTGCTGATTATCTGGATTGTTCTGTTGATTATCTTCTTGGCAGAACAGATAAACAAGAGGTGAACCGATAGTGTTTAATATTAACTCTAATCGAGACCTTTTTGACTTTAT
>JAUUNJ010000490.1 GCA_030844625.1 Roseburia sp.
CAAACTTTTTTGTAAAGTCAGCTGCAGTTCCCCACTTTGCGTCTCCATACTCACGCCCTGAAAATGGATGTTTGAATTTTGTAATATCTACCAGATACGCAAGTGTCCATACAAACTCAAACAGAAAAATTACCATTGGAGTTTCTCGCGTGAACCCAACTATAAAATGATGCTGTTCAAATACAAAAATATAAAAATTATTAAACCATTCCGAAAGAGAACATTCCGGAACCCAGGCTGCACCAAATAACATAGCTGCGTAAAGAACTACAACAAATCCAATAACATAACGGACAAGCTTTTGTTTGGGAGTATCTTGCTCATTCATTACCATATTTCCCATAAACTACCTCCGTCCCATTGGTTTGTTATGTGTAATGGAATTATCTTTTGTGATTCCAGCCCGTTCTCCAAGAACTTCCTTGATCTTCTCCTGAGCCTCCTTTGTTGTAATACTGATCTGTGTAGTCGCTCTGTCTGTCTTTTTCACAAACGTAACATCAGAATCATTGTTAATACAAAACTTAGCCATTCCGTTATTTGTCATTCCCTCACCGGAAATTTTAGCAAATGTAATACTTTCATCATCAGAAAGACGCATACATAACCGTCCATTTTCACGTGTAAGCATCTTTGGATCACATATAAGTTCTACATCTTCATTTCTAACGGTTGCAGAAGCAAAACCTTTGTTTTGTTCGGAAACAACATTCATAACTTCGCGTTCAGCTTCTGCCGATTGAAAAACCTCTTTTCCCTCCCGTAACTGTTTTTCAACATTTTCCTGCGCCGGTGACTTAATTTTTCCATGGTACTCCAGGTAAGCATTCAGTTTTTCTTCTGTATTAAATGCCCTGCACTCGGTTTTCTCCAGTACACCTGCTTTATCCATCAGCTTTGGAAGTTCTGTCCGGTTCCACTTGTCTTTTGTCATATCTTTGTCCGAACATCTGTAAACCTCACCATTCTGAGTTTTAAGTGCATATTTACTATATGCAACTCCTGTATCCTGATCGATTCCAAAGCTTCGGGTAATTATTGCTCCTGTATCTGGTACATAAAACATATAGTTACTTTTCGGAATATAGTTCTTGTCGCGGATCGGCTGCAAACTCTCCTTTGCACTAATCTTTGCCCCAATTTCCACTCCCTTTTCATATTCAGCTGTAGCAATCTCCGGACTCTTTTCAAAGTCAGTCCCCTCTGACTGCCTGATATAATTCTGAATTGTCATTGTGGTATCATCTTTACTTGCTACATCTTCACCATAATCCACCCATTTTGATGCTTCGCTTTTTGCCTGTTGCAGATTCTCGATCTTTGTTTCCATCTGCTCACGTTCTTCATCGCTTTTACAATTGAGAAGTTTTTCCATTTCCTCCTGGATATGTTTATCATATCCGGATACAATTTTTCGGTCCTCCTCCAATCGCTTGCCAGACACCGCTTTGTAAATCTGTGACCATACAATGGCCTCCTGTGCTGGAATCATAATAGGTGTCAATCCATCGTTAGGTGTAAAATCAATAGGTCGTGCATAATGCAAGCCCTTTTGTTCTGCTATATTTATAACTGCATCAAAGTCCACCTCTCGGATGTCAAGTGCCTGTGGAGGATTTCCTTCGCTCAATTTGAAAATATCGCCAATTGATTTTTCGCCGGCACTGTGCAGATCATTATCTGCTTTCTTCTCCTTTCTTTTTGCCATTTTTTTCTGACTCGAACGAATCAGAGATCGCAATGCCCTGGCTAAAAACTCCGCAACCTCTAAAGTTGCTTTGAATACCAGCTTGACACCATCCACTTCCATAGCTAATACCTGTGCTATTTCATCTGCCATAAATCTGCCTCCTAAATTTGATACAAATAATTTTAGCAAGAATGAAATATGGTTTTGTTTTGAAAAAAGACACAATTTACATGAAATATTGCATTTAATCAACATTTAGAGGGAAAAGGGGATGTCTACATATATACAGACAATATAGGAACAAGAATTGCGATTTCATACATAATTTGATATAATTTCTTATGTACTTTATTAATATACTTACCAAGGCGGCCGGTAGGGCGGCCATATCATCCGCTTCTAGTCTTGTGGAAGGGGATGGTAACATGGTTACATACAGTGATTTATTCACCTTTGTGATTATGATATGTGCTATTATCACATTAGCCAGAAATGGCAAAGATAGAAAATAGCCGCCCTGCTCTCTGGTAAAGATAAGGCGACTATTTCAGTTAACTTAATTCACCGAAGCGGATAGGTTTGAGCTATCTTATCGGCTGTCTTGTTAAATATATTATACCTATCATTAAAGAATATTGCAACCCTAATCTTTTATAGTGAGCTGTCCCCACTACAAAGGTCTACTGATATTTACTATATTTGATGTTCTCACATCCCCATATACAACCCCCCATTTCGTTCCACGCGCTTCTACCATTTTATCAACCCCGTTTACTCTGCCT
>JAUUNJ010000491.1 GCA_030844625.1 Roseburia sp.
ATGGCAAAATCGGGAATGAATCCAAAGACGTTACAGTACCTCATGGGGCATTCGGGTATAAGTGTTACAATGAATGTGTACACGCATATCGGTTTTGATGATGCTGAGGAAGAATTGAAACGTATGGAAGAGCTTAGGAAGGCGCAGGCGGAGGTTGAGCAGAAGAAAGAGAAACCGATGTCACAGAAAATGTTTAAGGTAATTTAATATGAAAGTGGGATGACGCTCTAGCATTAGGTTGGGGCGTTTTTTTCTGTGGAAAAAATCAATAAATATTAGTATAATAAAATTTAAATGAATGTTTTATAAGGAGTGGTTGAATGGCAGTAACGGATGAACAGGCACTTAAGCTTTTTAATGATATAAAAGATGTATGCCTCGATATTATAAAAGATGCACACGAGTTTATAAAAACACACGATTTGGAAAAAAATACATATTATACGGATAAATACCCTGGATTATCTACTAATTTTTTCTATGATGACAAATATTTTAAAGAAGAAGATAGACAAAAAATTCCTTTTTTGAAATATAAAATTCCTAAATACGAAATGAAACAGTATCCGAAAGATAAGAAATATTATTCGCTGATATTTGAAACCTATAGAACAGAACATATTAATCTTAAAGACTATAAAAAAATAGAAAAAATAAATGATTGGATTAATTCAGAAACAGATATATTAAAGTTATTTACAAAAAAGGATAAATTATCTGAATATACTATTAGAGGAGTTGTGGATGATATAGTTGAAAGATATTTGTATGTTACTAATGCAACAGAAAAGATTCCGGATGACATCGATGAAATGATTAAGCCATATGTTGCACAAAGACTTCTGTTTTATTTGGAAAACACATTGTATTTTGATATATGTATTCCAATTTGTTTAGCTACTTTTGGTAAAGAAATAAAACTTGATGAGAATGTTGAAATTATAAGAATTTCAGAAGAATTACAAAAGGCAAGACAGATTAAATGTAAATATGAAATAGCGACAGAAGATTGGCTTGCTGCTTGTGCAACACATATGATAGTTTTACATAATTATAGTTACAGCAAGGATGAAGAAAATTCTGGTATCTCGCTTTTTCAAGACTATTTAAGTTATCCATTAGAAAAAATAGATGAAATAATGGGGATAGTTAGATTGGCTACAGGATATGAAATAGGATATGAGCATATTTTTTGTGTACCCCAAGATTGGATATATGAAACCACAGCGGATTTAGCCGCTGTATATGGTGCTAAATCACATTTTGTAAATCATAAATATATAAAATCAAATTGGATTAATTTACCGGTTTCTTATGTATCCGAAGAACAATGTGATGATATAGTTGCACTATATGATGGATATCAGAAAAATGAAAAAAGGTTGAAATTTTCACTCATGCGTTATAATAGATGCGTGTTACGGGAAGAGTTGGATGATATAACAACAGATGCGTGTATTGGACTGGAATCGTTACTTGCGGGAGGAACACATACAGAGATTACAAATGCTATAGCAAGTCGTATGCCATTTGTAATCTCAAAAGTTGAAAATAAACAATATTTGCCTACAAATGGAAGAAAATATATGAAAAAAATATATAATTTGAGGTCAAGAATTGTACATGGAGATAAACTAAAAGATAAAGATATTTATATTGAAAATAATCAGACTAGGATATATATACCTAAGATGGCGGTAGATTTTCTGCGTATTGTTTTAGTGTTTATGATTAAAAATCCAATATATTTAAATGTAGAAGAAATAGATGGATATATTGATTCGTTAGTATCCAAGCCTTAGTAGTAACCCTTTCCCTTTTACTACTAATTTTACTACTAACAGGTAGTAATAACTTGCTCAATTCTGTTCTGATTTGCCACAATCTGTAATTTCAGAACAAATAGAAAAATCCTAGAAATCCCTCGCAAAACAGGGCATTCCGGGGCAAAACAAGGAGAAATAAAATAATGATAAAAATACTATTCATCTGCCACGGCAGGATTTCCCGGGCATGATGAAAAGTCTCAAATCGTCTCATAAGTCCCGTTTTTAAGCGCTTTTTGTGCTTCAGTCTCAAATTTACCAAAAATTTACCAATATTTCTGGAGAGCCAGACTTGCAAAAAAATGAGCCAGAATGAGGAGATTAAAACATGAGCGAATTGAAACCAAGAATAACGGAAAACGGAATTGATTATATCCTTGTTGGAGATTACTACATCCCAGACCTGAAACTGCCGGAAGAACACCGCCCCATTGGAAAGTATGGACGGCTGCACCGGGAATATTTAAGGGAAATCCACCCAGCCCGATTGAACACATTGACCTTGACTGGGGAGTTATGGACATATCTTTCAGACCTGAACGAACAAGCACAGGAACGGTTAGACACCATCATGGAGCAGATGAAAATTGCCGAGGGCGTAACCGAGGAATTAAAGTGTACCCGTCAAATGGAATGGGTGC
>JAUUNJ010000492.1 GCA_030844625.1 Roseburia sp.
TTCTTGTATCCAAATTTAAATCCTGCGAAAACCAAGAGACTGCCTCGAGAAAGTTCGCTGCTTATCCTATTTGTGTTAAGGGCTTAAGCACGAGATAATCTTTGAAATTGACTGAATGAAAGAGGGCGTTTAAGGTTTCAAATATTTTTGTGAATCCTGCTCTCCTATCAGGCAAGCAATAATTAAAAAATTGGAAAACCATTTGGAGTAATGCCGCCAACGAATCGTAACTAATCAAACATAGAAGCAGAAATATCCGTATTTGCAATAGATTCTCTTCATGAGATAAGGTAACCTACTACGATCACCTGAGAAAGTGTTTGGCTTCAGGGTAGCGCGGATACATCCTCCCTTGTTTTTTTATAATCGACGACCAAATCGAGATCAACAAAAAGTGTGCCACATGCTGGGTCGGCTACATTGTGGGCGGCCATACAAAGGACTGGTGGTGATCTCGGGGCCTCTCGGAACAACACTACTTTCATAATCTATGTAGTAAAATGAATTTTTTTATTTTTTCAAGTACTTCATAATCTATTTTAAGATTGTTTTTACCGAATCCTAATTCTATGTCAGGCTTGTTTGCACCATGAAAGTCACTGCCGCCTGTTATCATCAGATGATACTGATTTGCTAGTTCAACTAATTGCAACTGCATATCAGCATTAAAATCACTGTGGAAGCACTCAAGGCCATTTAACCCGAATTCCTTCAACTCACGAACTAGTTCACCCAGTTTTTTATAATTATTCTCGGTAACAAAAGGATGCGCTAAAATCGAAATACCACCCGCCTGTTTTATTAAGCTAATAATTTCTTTGGGAGAAGAAGGTGTCTCTTTTATAAAATTTCGGTTATTAAAATATAATAAATAGATATCGCGAATATTTTCAGCTATACCTTGATTAACTAGTTCTAACGCAATATATTCTAATTTGATTCTGCCATATTTATGCTTTATTTCATCAAGGTCAATGTCAATACCTATTTTTTTTAGATTACGGACAAGCATCAACAGCCATTTATATTTCTGCATTCTAAGTGTTTTAATCCCGTCATTGAAGGAAGCGGAATGAATGTCGATATAATACCCTAATATATGCAGTGGTTTAGGATATGTTGCGGTCATTTCTATGCCTGGAATTATTTCAATTGCACTATTCGCATATTTCATTGCCTCAGTAACACCATTAATGGTGTTATGATCTGTTATTGATATTGCTTTCAAACCAATTTCTAAAGAACGCTCCAATATCTCAGATGGGGTCAGTGTTCCATCTGAATATGTTGTATGTATATGCATATCTATATAACTGTTCATATAATCACCAATTGTGGGTTTTAATTGCCGCGTATTCTGACTTTCTCCACAGACGTAGGCTCGCAGACGATCCAATGAGCTGGTGGAGACATAACCTACAGCGCTTCCCCAAGGCCATACACCGCCTAGAGAATGATCTGGATGATTCGCTGGCTTTTTCGACTGACTTTCCCAAAGCTAGCTAGGTGCTCGGAAAATTGCGCAGAAATTTGGTAGGGATTTGTTCCAATTCAGACTCCTATGATGCTGGCAACCACCTATCTTCAGGAGCACACTGAGAACTTTATCTGAGGCCTACGCAGTTAAGCATTTAGCGGAGTTTTATTCAAGAAAAATATAATCGCTATTTGCTTGCCGTTCCACACAATCTGTTTAGTAAACTGCTAAAAACTGCTTTTCAGCCGATCAATATCAGGAAGCCTAGACAAGATCAAGCCATAATATCGGGAATCCCGCACACCTTGCGAATCCAGTTCATGAAAAGTGACGCGATCAAATTGCAAAAAAGAGAGAGAGCCGCGTAAAAAATCCCAGTAATATTTGATGTCTTGGCTTTTATGATACTTCTCATAAAAATAAATAATATTTTTTTTGATGCTTGCCAGCATCTCTTTGTTATTTTTAGTATGGTTCACATGATAGTTTGGCTGAGATAAATTGCAAAACAAAAATAACCCATTTTGGGATAAACGATATGCTAACTCTATATCTTCATATCCCCAGCCGCTAAAATTTTCATCAAACGCACCCAATTGGAGAAGAACGTCTTTGGGCATAGAAAAATTACCAGATGTCCCACAAGCCCAATGGTTACTCTTTTCCCTTTGATCAAACACGATATTCTTTGTACATTGATCGTATGCATCTACACTAGTATTCATTAATCTATCTTTTGTTATAATTGATACTGGTTCTCTTTGATTAAAGAGTTCTTTTTGCAGATCCAGCATATGATTTGCACCCAATACAATACAATCACGATTCGTCAGATGACAATCCATATGATATTTTAAGCATTCTGGATTAATTAAAATATCGTCATCATTGAATAATACGATATCGCCCTCGGCCGCTTCTAGGCCTGTATTTCTCGCCTTGGGCCGACCTGAATGCATTATTTTAATATATTTCA
>JAUUNJ010000493.1 GCA_030844625.1 Roseburia sp.
CATAAGTGAAGAAAAAATGATATTGATGCGAGATGAGGGCCGCTTCTTGAATTTTGATTGCGTATATGGAAACTATTACGCGATAGCAAAGAAATCCATTGACGTGATAAACACTGAGGGAAAAGTTCCAATTAAGGAAATTCATCCGTCAAATCAAGCAAAAATAAAATTATGCTATCCAAACGCTGTATCAGTACTAATAAAAGAAATTGGGGTGAATGGAGAGGAGAAAAGAATAGGTCGAGAAAAAGCTGATACAGAGTATTATGAAAATCTGAATGAAGATAAGTTTGATGTTGTTTTTGCCAATGACAAACGATTGACGGTAGAGGAAAACGCAAAAGAATTTGGTGCAAGAGTATACTCCTATATTAAATACAGAGCATACTTTCCACCAATTTGTGACATGGATAGGTTGAACCGTAAAGGATATGCGATGATTGCGGAAGAATTCACCGAAAAAAAGCGCGTTACCACTCATAATTTTCACACTTTATCTGCAGACTTTTTTCAGGATTCTATAAATAAGTTCGTCTATCAAGGATGCAAAGTACTCGAAGTTGGGCCAGGAAGAGGATGGATGAGGAAGACGTGCTCGTGGCCGGTCGTAACATATGATGTACTAGAATTAACTGAAGAAATGGCGCGATTTTTAGATGCAAATGAAAAGATTATATCAAGCGCAGCACGAACAATGATTGCGTCAAATAAGTATCAAGTGGAAGTATGCTCTCTTGCAGATCCATACTTCCATACAGAAACTTTATGCGAACTGCATAGGATATTGGCTCCAGGTGGAGTGCTTGCGTTTACATTACCATCAGTAGACTGGTCAGAAAATTTGAGAGGAGATGAAATGACAACAACCTTTATCTCTGAAAATGGTGATAAGGCTGTGACGTATTCACTTGTGTTTGAGGCCGAAAAGATTGTTGAAATCTTACAAGACTGCGGATTTAAGGAAATTAAGGTGGATGAGATAACCGGAAAAAAATTGATGGGAAAAAATGAATATATCTCTCCAGCAATCACCATGGCAGCAGAAAATAAAAAATGTAAGCTAGATGAACTCAAGATTATTACAACTGTTATTTGCAAAAAATAATATAGAGGAGAAAATACAAAATGAATAATCAACTGCCCATAAATCAAAAAAAAATTATTTATAAAAAAGCAAAAAAGCTAATTGATATGTATAAGAAAGGTCTTTTGGGTGGAGAAGTCATGCCGGAGGACGCCAACCCCGGACTTTCAAAGGACTCAAAAGAAAATTGTTTGTACTTTACATTGCCGATGGCACTAAACTATCAAAGAAATTCATACAAATTATGGGAGGCGGCAAAAGCAACATATGAAGATGTAGAAACAACAGATGTGTTTGATCCCAAAGCGGTTACCCAAATGAGTGAGGGTGAATTAAAGAACCGGTTGGTGAAGTATAAAGTTGCACTGCAACCCAATAAACACCCTGAGATTTGGAGAAAATTATGTGCAACATTATGCGATGATTTTGACGGGGATATAAGAAATTTGTTTATTAAAAATGATAACTCTGTGGAAAAGATCAAAGAATATATTGTGGGAAACAAGAAAAAGTTTCCGTACCTGTCAGGCCCCAAGATTTTGAACTATTGGCTGTATGTGATGACGCAGTATACAGCCATAGACCTTGCAGGAAGAGAATACATTACTGTTGCACCAGATACGCACGTTATTCAGGCGAGTATGAAGTTAGGGTTAATTAAGGACGAGGACAAAAGTAGAGCGGATATCAGAGAATATGTGAGTACATTGTGGGAAGAAGTGTTCTATGATACGGAATATTGTCCTATCGATGTACACACACCGCTCTGGTTATGGAGCAGAAATGGCTTCGCGGCACAGATTGAGGTGGATAAGGATAATGAGCTTTTTCAAAGTGGGTTGTAATTTTTCTAAGGACTTATATGAGCAGGCATCTCATTTAAATAAAGAGGTTAGCATAAACAGAATAGAGGAGTTCTATGGCTCGCGCAAAGAAAGCGCATGGCTGACGGCGCGCCCTGAGTTTAGACTGCAGAATGTTACGAGAGACGAGTTTGCAAGATACATAAATGAACTTTCAGAAAGGGAAATTTCGTTTAACTATACGCTTAATACAAGCTATTTAGGCAACAAGGAGCAAATAATAAAAAGAGAAGAAGAAATACAAGAATACATTTCTTTTTTAATTGAAGCTGGAGTGAAAACCATAACTGTTTCGCTTCCTTATATGGCAGAAATTATTAGAAGGGTGAGTGATAAGATTGGAATCGAGGTAAGTACAATTGCACATCTTGACTCATTGACGCAAATTAAAATATGGCAAGAGCTGTACGGAATCACAAAGATTTGCATCGGATTAAATAAGAATCGCGATATAAACTTTTTAAGCGCCGCGGCTCGATATTGTAATGAGCAAGACCGATTGTAT
>JAUUNJ010000494.1 GCA_030844625.1 Roseburia sp.
TAAACAGAAAAAGTATTAAATATAACTGGCATGAGTCAGATATTAGTGTTTTGGAAGGACTTCTGGCACGAGGAGACAGAAAACTTTGTAAAACATTGCTTGCGGTTTATAATAAAGGCGGTATATATGATGCATGGTCAGAGTGCCACAACAGCAAAATCTGGGACGAAGCCATCGAAGAAACAGGCATTGATATAGATTTTTATGTAACCAGAGAAAGACCGGATGATGAAATATTTCCATGGGATTTCATTGATACCGGCGTAACAAAAAGATTTCTTTTACGGGAATGGCATAACGCTAAAGAGGAGAAAGTAACGCCAAACTGCAGAATGCAGTGTTCAGGATGCGGTGCAGCAAGCTTTGGAGGAGGTATTTGTCATGAAAATTAGAATCAGATTTTCAAAACAGGGACAGATGAAATTTATCGGACATCTGGACATGGTCAGATATTTCCAGAAAGTTATGAGACGGGCACAGGTTGATGTGGCATATTCCGAAGGATTTTCTCCCCATCAGAAAATGTCTTTTGCAGCACCTTTAAGCGTAGGTGCCATAAGCCGTGGAGAATACTTTGATCTGGAAGTTAACGGCACAAAGTCATCGATGGAGATGATTGCACGCATAAATGCACAAAATGTGGAAGGTGTTGAAGTGTTAAGTTACAAATTGCTGCCGGATGATGCGAAAAATGCCATGTCAATTGTGGCAGGTGCCGATTATATGGTTTACAATAATGATTTTAGCCAAGAAATTCTTGAAAAATTTATGGCGCAGGATGAAATTATAGTCTTAAAGAAAACAAAGAAAAGTGAAAAAGCGGTTAATATACGTCCTATGATTTTTGGTATGCATCTATGTGAAAGCGGAGTATTTATGCAGGTCTCACAGGGGAGTGCTGCCAATTTAAAGCCGGAACTGGTAATGAGTGCCCTTGCAGAATTTGCAGGAGTTAAGCTTCCTGAGTTTATGACATATGAGAGAATGGATCTGTATTGTCTTGAGAAAGAAAAACTTGTCTCATTGGATCAAATTGGAAGTGTAATTGAGTAATGATGAAATATATCGTATAAAACAGGTTGGAGGCATAATTGAATAAGAATAAATTAATCATTTCAGATTTTCATGGCGGACATTTGCTTGGATTTCAAATATCTGACGATAAATTAGTCCGAATACATAATGTTAGTGAAGAGAGTGTATTGGGAAATATATACTGCGGATATGTAAAAGATGTTGTGAAGAATATTAATGCTGCCTTTATAGAATTTGATAAAGATAAAAAAGGGTATTTTTCATTAAAAAAATTTACAGAAAAGATACATCAGGGTGATAAAGTACTGGTTCAGGTAACTGGTGATAAAATTAAGAGTAAGGATTACACACTGACATCGGATATCAATTTAAATTCTGAATGTCTGGTCCTCACTGTGGGAAACACAGACATAAGCATTTCAAGAAAAATCGGGGGCAAACCTTTAAGAGATTCATTGAAAGAGACTTTAAAAGAATTTGTCAATGAAGAGTATGGATTTATTTTAAGAACAAACAGTGTGGAATATTCTGCCGCAGAAATAAAAAAACAGGCTCAATTACTAATAGAACAATGGCAGGAAGTGAAACGACGTTTTGAACATGCATCTGCAAAATCTGCAATATTAAAAAGAGATCATTTGACGGATCTTTGCAGAGTATATATAAAAAAAACAGGTGGGGATATCATTACAGACAATATGCAGGTCTATAGAAAGCTGTCTGACAAAGATTTATCTGTAATATATAATGAAGAAGATAAGATCAGTCTCTCTAATAAGTATTCTCTGGAAAAACATCTGAGTCATGCCTTGAATTCAAAAGTATGGCTTAAATCAGGAGCCTACCTTGTTATTGAGCCTACAGAGGCTCTTACGGTAATTGATGTTAATACTGGAAAAGCTGAATGCAGAACAAATCGGAATGAGACAATAAAGAAGATAAATATCGAAGCTGCCCATGAAATTATCAGACAAATTCAGGTGAGAAATTTATCCGGAATTATAATTGTGGATTTTATCAATATGGAAGATAAAACAGGATATATAGAACTTGAACAGCTTATGCAAGATGGAGCAAAAGGGGATTTTTCCCCGTGTTATATTGTAGGATTTACAAAACTGGGATTAATGGAGATTTCCAGAAAAAAAATAGAAAAACCATTACATGAGATAATGGAGGAAGAATTATGAAAAATACATTCAGAAGAATAGCACTGTTGATGTTATGTGTGATAATGACAGCATCTGCTGTTTGCGGCTGTGGTAAAAAGGATGAAAAAAAAGAAAAGGTCGATTTATCCTGGTATATTAATTTCTCATGGTTTACAACCGGATGGGGAGATAATATGGTTTCTAAAGCAATTACAGAAAAAACAGGATGCAATATTGAATTTGTTGTGCCTACCGGTGACCC
>JAUUNJ010000495.1 GCA_030844625.1 Roseburia sp.
TTGAGAGATTTGACGAACTTGTAAGCGGAGAGGTAGATGAGCATAAAGCAAGTCTGAAAATGCAGAAGGCTATTGAGTATATAAAGGAAAATTATGCCACGGATTTGAACATGGCAGTTGTATCCAATTATATTTCCATGAATTATTCGCTGTTCTCCTTTACTTTTAAACAATACACAGGTACAAATTTTGTTAATTATTTAAAAAATATCAGAGTGGGTGAGGCAAAAAAACTGTTGACGGAAACTGATATGAAAGTAAATGAAATTTCTCAGGCGGTAGGTTATGATCATGAAAAGCACTTTATGAAGACCTTCAAGAGTCTTACCGGACTTACTCCGTCGCAATATAGAAACAATTTGGGTTAATGAGAATAGGAGAAACAAATGAAAGACAAAAGCAAAAAAAACAAAGATAAGGAAGGAAACAAAAAAAGTCAAAGAAGATTAAGAAAAATGATTATTAAAATTATTTGTGGGTTAATTGTGTTGGGCATAATCATGGCACTGACTGTCCTCGGTATCAATCTTTACATGAAACACAGTGTGGCAAAAAATATTATTACAATTGAAGAGGCTTCGGATAAAGATGCAGATTGCATTATAGTCCTGGGAGCGGGTGTAAGGACTGACGGGAATCCGTCATGGATGCTGGAGGATCGAATAATAATCGGAGAACAGTTATATGAAGCAGGTGCATCGAAAAAACTTTTAATGTCCGGTGACCACGGAAGAGAAGAGTATGACGAAGTGAATACAATGAAAAATTATGCTATAAATGATGGAATACCCTCAGAAGATATTTTCATGGACCATGCAGGATTTGAAACCTATGATACAATGTATCGTGCCAAAGAGGTTTTTGGTGCTAAAAAGGTTATTATAGTTACCCAGAAATATCATATGTACAGAGCTCTGTATATTGCAAAAAGTATGGGCATGGAAGCCTATGGTGTGACTTCTGATCTGAGAGGATACTCAAAGAAACAATATTACAGGGAAGTGCGTGAATGGCTTGCCAGAGTGAAATCCTTTGGTAAGTGCATCCTAAAATCAAATCCCAGATATCTGGGAGAGACCATTGATTTAAAGGCAAGTGGTGATGTTACAAATGACAAATAGATGAATGGATAAAAAAGGACTTTGATTATGTCTGAATGACTGAACAGGAGGCAGAAATGGATAAGAAATCAATTGGGGAATTAAGAAGAAGATTAAAGAAAGACAGTTGTACATTTACAAAAATGTGCGGATGCTATGTTGATGATAATAAGAATAAGGTTACTAATATTGATGAAATATTTTTAAATCTGGAAGATGAAGAATATTACAAATATTTAGAAATTTCCAAGAAGGTTTTATCTACCAATGTGGGAAATAATTTGCTGGAACTAAACTTTCCATTGGCAGAGGAAAAACCGGGAGGACATCAGCAGTTTCTGCTTGGATTAAAGAAAAGTGGATTAAAGGATCAGGGACTTCTGGATGCTTTCTATGACATGATTATTGAAAAATATGATTCTCTGGGCAACTATCTTATTTTACTGTATCACGATATATATGATGTAATGACAAAGACCACGGATAATAATAAACTGGATGAGTCGGAAGAAGTATATGAATATATAATTTGTGCCATATGCCCTATGATTTTATCAAAGCCGGGACTGGGATATCATAAGGACAAGAACCGTATTGGGACCCTGAACCGGGACTGGATTGTGGGAATGCCTGAAACAGGATTTATATTTCCGGCATTTAATGACAGAAGCAGCGATATTCATTCTGTGCTGTTATATACTGCGGATTCTAAAAATCCTCATAAGGAAATGATTGAAGATATCCTTGGCTGCAAAGAGAAACTTACGTTTGCACAGAAACAGGATGTTTTGTGCGATATGGTCTCGGAAGTGGTGGATGAAGATACGATTAAAGATGTGATGGATTCTGTAAATATTGAACTTGCCCAAATATCAGAAGAAGAGCCGGAAACATATATATCCCCAAATCATATAAAAAGTGCGTTGGAGTATGCCGGAATTCAGGAAACAAAAGCAGAACAGATCGGAGAGAACTATATATCCTCTATCAGCAGTATTGCAGAGGAGCAATTGCCGCTAATTGGAGATATTATTCCAAATAAGGCAACGAAAATTGTTAAGGACAATAATGAAAAGTATCTTTTAAAAGAAGAAATAAAAGAATTGAATCGCAAGATTTCTGAAATTACAGAGACCGGAGGTGACATTATTATAAAAGTCAACGCAGAAAAGAAAGACTTAATCAGAACAGAAACTATAAACGGACAAAATTGTGTTATTATTCCGGTGTCAGAGGATGAAAGTGTAAAAATTAATTAGAACACCGAAAAGAATAGCAACTGGACAGAGCTGTAAATATGGTTTTTTCTGCAATAAAGAGGGGAAAATTA
>JAUUNJ010000496.1 GCA_030844625.1 Roseburia sp.
CCTCACACCTAAACGGTGTCTTTTTTAAAAGCAGTCAATCATAAGACCAACTGCTTTGTAAATATAGATATTAAATTGTTAAGCTGAGATTTTACTTAGATTTATCTTTCACTGGTTTGCTATTTTCATCATTTTCTCCTTCAAGCCATGCCATTATGCCAAAGTTACAAAATGGATAAATTATTACTTCTTTATAAACTTCTTGCTCACAACGAGGGCAGATGACATATTCTTCACCTTTTACATTTTTTAATTACCGAAATGCCCTTTTTTATTTGCAAATTACATGTCTTATAGCTTACCATGTTTTTCGTATCTTGCGACTCTTGATATTTTGTTATCCTCATCTACAAATACTACTTTAGGTGGATTTTTCTTTACCTCTTCTGGAGTCATCTGTGCATAGCACATTATGATTATCTTATCACCTGTCTGAACACATCTTGCAGCAGCTCCATTGAGACATATCATTCCGCTGCCTCTTTCTCCTGCAATTGTGTATGTCTCAAATCTGTTCCCATTATTTATATCTACGATACTTACCTTTTCATACTCCAAAATTCCGGCACTGTCAAGTAAGTCTTCGTCTACAGTGATGCTTCCTACATAATCAAGTTCTGCTTGAACTACTGTAGCTCTGTGTATCTTCCCCTTTAACATTTCAAATGTCATATTTAACCCCCGTTTAACCTTCGTAAATAAAGTTGTCAATCAATCTGGTTTTGCCGATATAAACTGCCATGGCAACTAGTACTGGTGCTGTCATCTCCTTGACCGGTTTAACTGAAACAGCGTCTACAGCCTGAACATAATCTATTTTCGCCATAGGCTCAGTTTCAATAAGCTTAATCATTTCTGATACAATTTTATCTGTATCTTTTTCTCCTGCTTTTGCCATATCTTCTCCGAGCTTAACTGCTTTGCTTAAAATTAGTGCCGCCTTTCTCTCATCTTTGCTTAGATATGTATTTCTTGAACTCTTTGCAAGACCATCCTCTTCTCTAACTATAGGGCAGCCCACAATTTCGATATCAAAGTTCAAATCTCTAACCATTCTTTTTATAATCGCAAGCTGCTGTGCATCCTTTTGACCAAAGTAAGCTCTGTCGGGATTTACAATATTAAAAAGTTTAGATACTACTGTGCCTACACCCCTGAAATGTATTGGTCGTGATTTTCCACAAAGTTCCTCTGAAAGACTTTCTATGTTTACATATGTTGAAAAATCGTCAAAATACATATTTTCCGGCTCAGGATTAAATATTAAATTAGCACCTGCCTCCTCACATAGCATAGTATCCCTTTCCAAATCCCTCGGATAGCTTTCCAAATCTTCCCCTACTCCAAATTGAGTCGGATTTACAAAATCACTGACAACAACTCTATCGTTTTCTGAAACAGCCCTTGTAATTAAACTCTTATGTCCTTCGTGCAAAAATCCCATAGTAGGAACAAGACCTACTGTAAGACCTTCTTTCTTCCATTCTTTGACTATAACTCTCACTTCATCTACGGTTTTTACTATTTTCATCGTTCTATCTCCTAATATAACTTGTTAATTACATCTTCTGAAATTTTAAATGTGTGTTCAGGTGCTGGAAAGCTTCCCTGTTTAGTTTCTTCTATATATGCAGCAAAGGCTTCTTTCATTACATCTCCTACCTTTGCGAATTGTTTTACGAATTTAGGTGTAAAGTCAGAGACCATTCCAAGCATGTCCTGATAAACGAGAATCTGTCCATCGCAGCCAGATCCTGCACCTATTCCTATTGTAGGAATATTAATGCTTTCAGAAATAATTTCCGCTAATTTTGCAGGTACGCATTCCAAAACAATCGCAAATGCTCCTGCTTCTTCAACAGCTTTTGCCTCTTCAATGAGTTTCTTTGCTCCCTCTTCACTTTTTCCCTGAACTTTAAAGCCTCCAAAAACGTTCACTGACTGAGGTGTAAGTCCAATATGTGCCATAACAGGAATTGAAGCAGCTGTAATAGCTTTAATCTGTGGACAAACAGAGGCTCCACCTTCTAGCTTTACTGCTTGACATCTTCCTTCTTTCATAAGTCTTCCTGCGTTATACATGGCCTCTTCAACTGAAACTTGATATGACATAAACGGCATATCTCCAACTACTAAGGCATCTTTGGCACCTCTTGTAACTGCTCTTGTATGGTGAATCATATCTTCCATTGTTACCGGCAAAGTATTTTCGTATCCGAGCATAACCATGCCAAGAGAATCTCCAACGAGAATACCGTTAATACCTGACTGATCCATCAATTTAGCTGTCGAATAGTCATAGGCTGTCAGCATTGTAATCTTATCGCCCTTAACCTTCTGTTCTTTAAAAGTGGATACTGTGTTTTTCATTTTTAATTACCTCCGTCATCTTCAAATAGTCACTGTCTAAATGTTTTTCCTGTGCAA
>JAUUNJ010000497.1 GCA_030844625.1 Roseburia sp.
CCTTATTTCCCTTACGATTATCTCATAAGGGCAAAAATAAGGGAAAATACATATCGTTTCGCTAATGCACAGGCTGGAAAGCCTGTAAAATAGGGAAAGTTAGAAATACAAATTCCGGTATTTTTCCTAAGCTTTCATAGCATAAGGCGGTCTTAATATATATGCATCTTTCACTCTTTCAAGTAATGCCCTTTACTTCCTATAGTTCCAACGAATCTGCATTCAATAAAAAATCATATACATTCATGATTAAAATTCCCTGATCATTATAAAAAGGTTTGGGTATATCAGATGTAATTACAATCTTCTTAAATGAATCATTTATTTTCAAAAAAGGGCGAATTTCCTGTGCCATTTTTGCTTCTGTCTCCAGCATATATGCTGACTGGATATAATATTTTTTAGAACCCTTATTACAGATAAAATCGACTTCCAATTGCTTTTTTACCGGTTTTGTATCCTTCCCCTTTTCAACAACAGTCAGATTGCCAACATCCACATGAAAGCCTCTCATTCTTAATTCATTGTAAATGACATTCTCCATAGAATGTGTCACTTCCAGTTGCCTGTAATGAATTCTTGAATTTCTGAGTCCCATATCCATAAAATAGTACTTCAATGGCGTACCGATATAGGATTTTCCCTTAATATCATACCTGTTCGCCTCTTCAATTAAAAAAGAATCCTCCAAATATTCAATATATTTCGTAATCGTTGTTGCTGTAATCTTCGAATTGTTTACACTTTTAAATGTCTTCTGAAGTTTGTTAGGATTCGTCAAGGCACCAATTGCGGATGCCAAAACATCAAGCAATGATTCCATTTCTCCAACGTTTCTGATTTTGTTTCGTTTCACAATATCACTGATATATGTTTCCTGAAACAGATTATCCAATAGATTCATTTTTTGCTCATCCGTTTCAGCTAATACCACCAACGGAATACCTCCATAAGTAATATATTCGTTCCATCCATCATATTTATTTCCATCATAGCAACTCATAAATTCCGAAAAGCTCAAAGGGTACATATGAACCTCATCCCCTCTGCCGCCAAATTCAGTAGCTATATCTCTGGATAAAAACTTTGCATTACTTCCCGTTACAAACACATCACAATTCTTCTTATCCGCTAAACCATTAAGCACACTCACGAACTCATCCAGCAACTGCACTTCATCTAAAAGAAAGTAGTATTTTTCATTATCTTGAAGTTGTTCCTTTGCCCAAGGGTAAAAGATTTTCGGATCTCGGTATTCTATATTATCAAATAAATCAAACGCCATTTCAATGATGTGTTTTTCATCCACTCCATTTTCAAGCAGATGATTTTTAAACAGGGTTCGCAATAAATATGATTTTCCACATCTTCTTATTCCTGTTACAATTTTAATCAGACCATTTCCTTCACGCTTTATAAGTTGTTCTAAATAGTAATCTCTTTTAATTTCTTTTACCATGACATTTTCTCCCACAAGATATTTCGGTTATTGTATCCCTAAATATCTTCTATTATACCCAGCAGCATGATACTATGCAATCTTCTAAAAGATATTTCGGTTAATATTCACCAAAATATCTTCATCTTTCAGATTTTCCACTCATTCTATTCAAATTGTTTTTGTTAAAATCGATTTGAACAAAGTGTTTCCGGATTAAATTTAGCCACAATTTTATATATGGCGATCAATTTTCTTAAAGAGATGAAAACAATATTTGCAGAATACAATCCCCAACGCAATAGCATTGATGTTTATACCAGTGCAGGCTATATGCTCCGCATTGACTGTTGGGAAGCTGAAAAAAATTTGAAAACCACACCCTGTTCAGACTGAGCATTAAATGCTCTTGCTATTGATGAGCCACTTGAATATGCAAGGCTGTATCTTGATGGGACGGTGCAGATGTGGGTAGATGCAGAAGATTCTTTTTATCTGTGATGATTAAGCTGTCACTCCCAGTATCTCAGAAAGTGACAGTTCCTTTATCTATCCAAATATAATTTGGTTTTCGAGCTTCTCTATGGAAAAATCAAAAGAGCTAATACTATAATTTTTTCCCGCAATTTGGACAATGCTTTACATTTAATGGTCTCCATGGAATCATGACACCGCATTCTGGGCATCTGTAAAATATAACTCTTACTAAAAATCCAATAATAATAATAATTACAATTCCCAAAATTGTACCAACATTAATTTCAGATTGAAAACATATTACTTGATGTCGGAGTTGCATACACACGCATTATATCATATTTTTTTCCGCCTGTTGAATAAGTGCTATACACCGTTTCAAAAGTTGCACCACTACGGGAGATTTGTGTATTTTCTTCTCCTGTTAAAATATTTAGTTCATCCAGGCTTATCATCCCTGATACCTTATTCTTTCAACCAGCGTTTCCTTTTTCAGATTACTGCTTAA
>JAUUNJ010000013.1 GCA_030844625.1 Roseburia sp.
GGAATAAATACCTTATATTTATCTGCTGCGGTATCAAAATATAAGAACGATTTTTCTCTTATTACAGGAGTGGTATCAATAACCGTTGTACATCCTCCACTCTGCCAGTTTGATCTTCCTTGTCCACTGAGCAGATTCTTTGCGCTGCCCATATTAGCATATGTATCTGCATTACCTGAACCGATGCCTTGGCATCCCTGCAATATCTGATTCCAGATAACCCCGTATGTACCATTATCCATCTTGCAGTTTCTGTAGTAGTACTGCTGCTGTGAACCGGAACCTGCGGCTTTATGGAAATAAGTATCTGCAAAATAGCCACCGCTTGCCCAGCCATACCACCAGTCAAACCATGCTTTTCTTTCTACGTTCAGTCTTCTCGCAGGAGCCGCCTGTGATACTGCCCATTGGAAGTCAAAGTAATCATCCCCGTTATTCTCAATATCTTTAATTGTAACATTCTCAATTCCCTGCCAGAAATTACAGGTTACATTATTATTCGACAGTGCCGGAGGTGTCTTAACATTATACAGTTTTACGTCATAAGGGGTCTTTCCAAGACCCAAAATCTGTGTATAATATCCCGTTTGGATCACATTATTCGTAGAAGTATAATCTCCCGGCTTATACAAAAATGCATAGCGGTCTTGTCCAAACTGGTTATATTGCTGTTTTGCAAAAACATCTGCCTGTAACTGATCAATGTCTTCCTGATTATCTGTATCAGAAAAAATATATGTATTGGTTCCAAACATTGTAATTTCTATGGAACTTGTCTCTGACATTTTTCCTTCCAGCACACTGTTACAGCCTGCAACCTTATAGTAGTTATTATATTTTGAAGTTGTGTTTGGATTTTCATCCGTAAATGTTGTACCTGTTACTCCGCTCTTGATCTCTACATAATCATCAAATCTACTACTTGCGCGGTATATCTTATAACTTGTTGCATATGTTGCTTTATCCCATTTCAGTATTATCTTTCCGTTCTGCTCTGTTACAGTCAAATTTGCAGGTTTTGTCGGTCTATATTCCGCCAATGTCTTTGCATATGCCACCTGACTGTCAGAATAAGGTCCGCCCTCCAAATTGGTGACTGTACGAACCTTAACATAATATGTAGTATTTGTCTCCAACCCTTCGATTTCAAAAGACGGGGCACTGGTATTCCCGGCAACCGTATAATTTCCGTTCTCACTTGTAGAATACAGTACCTGATATCCACTGTACAGACATTCACTCGGTGCCTGCCAGGTTACCTTCATTGTTCCGCCGGTCACCTCTGACAAGGTCACTTTCTTTGCCGTCTTAGGTGTAGAAGTTGTATACATGATAAATTTTTCATTAGAAGATGGCTTTTCACCATTACTTAATTTTACTATTTTAAGTTTTCCATCTCCCAGAGAAATATATGCCCCATCATCATTATTTCTAAACGAAACAGTACCATCATCCTGATGTTCAATATAAATTGATTCATGTCCATGAGGTCTTGTCTCTTTTGGCATCTGGGTAATTTCAGAACTATTTGCTCTCCAGCTGGTTCCACTGTTAGGGTCTGTTGGATTTGCTGCATTATTCCAGAAATTTACAACTTCCTGCCCTGCAAATACAGTCATATCCGTAATTTTATAAAATACTGTAAACAAAGCATTTGCAGGGATATTTCCTGCATTGTAATCTGTGTTACAGTCAATCGGATCACGATCTACACCATTAACCGTAATCAGTTTTCTCGTTGCCTTGCTCACAAAATACACTTGTGCATTTTCAGTTTCTTCTTCCTGCCCATCAATTTCCTCTGTTGACATTGATGCTGCCGCATAAATATTTTGCGGCAAAACAGAAAATATCATCATCATTACCATCAAAACAGATATTACTCTGTTGCACAAACTTTTTTTTCTTTGCACCATAATTTTCTCCTCCACTTTTTCTTTTGTCCTGTCTATAATAAATCTCATTTCTAGAATATTTAATAAAAACAATTTTTACAACGTAGTATTTTCTGAAAATCATTTCAATTCTTTTTTTTGTGTGATTTGCATAAAAACAGCTTAATTTTCTTTTGTTACAGTAACTTTTTTTATTATTTTTTATCATTTTTTTATTTTTTAATTGTTTGCGTTTTTATTATGAAAATGCTTACATTTAATAAAAATAATTTTATTACCATTGTGAATTTTTCACAAGAAAATTATTCCTTACGCCACTTTTTTGAACAAAAAAACGAACAAAAAGTTATATTATTAAAAAAAATTGCCACACCGAAACGGGTGGCAATTTTCCACATTTTATTTCTTTCTCTTGAGAGATTTTAAAGCAACTTTCTTAGCTTTACTTTTTCCTGAAACCGTGACAGTTTTTCTAACTTTCTTGTTAAATGCATTCTTTGCAACTTTCTTAACTTTGGTTCCCTTAAAAGTAATCTTTTTCAATTTAGCACTGTTAGCAAATGCCTTAGATTGAATTTTCTTAACATTCTTACCAAAGGTAATTGTTGTTATATTTTTACATTTTGCAAAAGCACTGGCTTTAATTGTTTTAACCTTAGTTCCAAAAGTAACCTTTTTGAGCTTCTTACAGTTATAGAACGCCTTCTTTCCTACTGTCTGAACCTTTTTAAATTTAATTGTTTTCAGCTTCTTACATCCTGTAAATGCACTCTTCCCAATAGTTTTAACATTTGTACCAAAGGTTATCTTCTTCAGTTTCTTTGCCTTGCTGAATGCTTTTGTTCCAATGGCTGTTACTTTGAATGTGTAACCATTCTTGCTTACTGTAGCAGGAACCGTTGCCTTCTTCATTGTGTTCTTTTTCTTAATAACCTTAATAAGAGATACATTACCTGTCTTTGCTGTTATGCTTGTAATCTTATATCTGTAATTTCCTACATCAAATGTCTGACCTACCTTTAATCCATACTGTGTACTATCTTGACCAGGTTTCTTGGTTCCTGGATCATTTGTATTTGTTGTATTGTTAGAATCCTGATTTTTCTGAGCTAAAAGCCACGCTTTATAACATTCTTCCTGTTTTTTCTGATAATCTGCATCTGTCATCTCCCACAATGGAGGAGTAGGATAAGCATATGCAGGATCCTGTGTAAGCGGGTCCTTTTTAATATCCTTTTCAGCATCAGTATCTCTTGTTGGTGTCTGTCCTACCTGTACCTGTACCTCTACACTATTCTCCTGTGTATAGTAATCCGGCAATGAAAGGGAACTGCCTGCTGAATAACTTAACAATCTCTGGATAGCATAACCTCCATTATTGCCTGCACCAGTTCTGATACCTGCTACTGTATTGTTTACAATATTATTAATACCTACCTGAGGTCCGTCTCCTGCTGCAATTTCTACGATACATGCATTTTCAATTAATACATTCTTAGTATCCGGTACTTCAATGGCATTATCAAGATATATACTTGCACCGTTGGTGTTAATAAATACATCATAAATTCCAAGACCTACCGCGTAATGATTCTTTACATTGTTAGCAACCTTATATGCTGCATAACCATTCTTTGTACCACCGTGGCTCATCCATCCTGCCTGACTCTGCGGATCATAACATTTTTCATTCTGAAGGAAATATGTGGCTCCGTTTTCACCTCTCCAGAGAATATCATATTCCTGGAAATGTTCACAGAACAAACCGTATGCCACAACATTGTCACCATTTACCACAATACCGTTCTTTGCAGTGTTTTCATACCATCCGGTATTATCACCGTGGTCAGCTCTCCAAATCCATGTATGATCAACAATTACATCATTACTGTTAATTACCTGACAGCTTCCGCACCTTCCAAGATCACCTGTACCACCAACTCTGTAGATAACGTCCTGAAGTACTGTAGGGTTATCGGAATGGTCTCTGTTACATCCTTCTGTACCAACAGTAAGCAGTGTATCCGAATAATTTCCTGCATCGAGAATCAATCCGCAAATCGCAAGACCTGCAACATCTGCCGTCTTAATTGCCGCTTCTTTATTGTCAGGAATGATTGTTGCCATACCTAATCCTAAAAGAATTGTATTTGGCTCATTTACCTGAATTGGCTTGTCCACATGATAGATACCCGGCTGGAAGATAATGTTCTTTCCCCATGCCAGTTGTTTATTGATTTCATCTGCTGAGTCATCAGGACTTGCAATATAGAAACTCTTTTCTACATCAAGAATCTGACCGTCTCCCATACTGGTCTCACTCCAACTGATTCCTTCTGAATTCTTTCTGGCATCCGGCACAAACACCTTATATGCCTCTGATGATTCATCAAAGAACAGGAACGGCTTTTCTCTGATCCATGGTGTATCATCAATAACTGTTGAACACCCTCTCTGATCCCAGTTTGTTGTTCCGTTTTTGTTGATAAGGGATGTTGAACCAACAAAATTCTTACCGGTATTGTCCCCTGAATTGGTGGATGTAATACCTGTACATCCCTGAATTACCTGATTCCAGTTAACACCGTATACCCCGCTGTTTTCTCCAACAAATTCACAGTTTCTGTAGTAGTACTGCTGTTGTGAATAGGAACCGGCTTTCTTTTCAAACCGGCTGTCTGCAATATATCCTCCGCTGGCCCATGCAGTATCTTCCCAATGCCACTGGAATAAAGCTGTTCTCTCAACATTAAGTCTTCTTGCCGGAGCTGCCTGGGAAACAGACCATTTAAAAGAATCCTCCCAGAAATCTGTTTCACCTGTATCTGCAATGGTCACATTTTCCAGATTAACCCAGAAGTTACATGTAACATTTCCTCCGGAAAGAGCTGCCGGAGCCTTTATATTCTTAAGCCTTACATCATATGGTGTCTTTCCAAGGCCAATTACCTGCATATAATATCCTACATTGAAAGCATCCTGTTCCATTGCAGAATAATCACCTGATTTAAACGCAAATGTATAACGTCCATTACCGAACTGGTCATGCCACTGTTTTTGGAATATCTGATTTTCTGTCTCGTAAACCTGATTTAAATCATCTGTCTCATTGATAATATATACATCTGATCCAAACATACTGATTTCCAAGGATGCCGGTTCTGATAGTTTACCTTTGTTATCACCATTAACACCTTGAATTTTATAGTAATTGTTATATTTTCCTTTATTAAGATTTGTGTCCGTAAAGGTCAAATCTGATGTAGTACCGATTTCTTTGTATTCTGCATATCTGCTTACGGCACGATATACAATATATTTATCTGCACTATTAGCCTTATCCCATGTTATGACCATTTTTCCATCTTTTAATTCTGCCTTAACATTGAGAGGCTGTGCCGGATTTTTCGTGGACAGTGTCTGAACATAAGCAATCTTACTGTCGGAATAAGCACCGTCTTTATTATTTGTATGTGTACGAACTTTAAAAAAGTACTTTGTATTCAGCTCAAGATCTGAAACCTTCTTAGAAGTATCTTTTGTAAATCCTGCAGATGTATATGTACCATTTTCAGTCTTTGAGTAAAGTACTTCATATCCTGAGAATAATGTACGATCCACACCTTCCCAGGAAACATCAACAGAATCACCGGACACATTATCAAGCTTTACTTTCTTTGCCGCCTTCGGAGTCTGTTTTGTATACATAATGAATTTTTCATTATCTGTAGGATCATCACCTTCTTCAAGTGTAGTTAATGTAACACTGTTACCAGAACCTGCTACTGTAAAATAAGTTCTCGCTGCATTACAGGATTTAAAAGAAATTGTACCATCTCCCTGCGGCTCCATCATAACTGCTTCCCAGCCACTTGGATTTTGGCATTTGTCACTACCTGCCTGATAAGTAGTATTATTTCTTCCTGCTCCCCAGCTTGTAGTAGTTCCCGCACATTTAAAGTTTACAACTGTAAGTCCTCTGGATGCATCTTGATCCCCGGTTCCATAGTAAATAGTAAACTTGGCATTTGCAGGTACTTTTGACTCATTGTAAGTTTCACTACAACTAATTGGATCATCTGTTTTTCCATTCAGTGTGATTATTTTGCCGGTTGCCTTACTTACAAAGTAAACCTCTGCATTTACATCTACATTATCAGAATAATCATCCGCTGTGGTTGTATCCCGATATGTTGCCGCCAGGACATCAACAAGCCCGTTAAAACTTGTAAATGTTAATGCCAGCGCAAGCAGCATTGCAAGAATTTTCTTGTAACTTCTTTTCATTTTGTTCTCCTCCTAAAACACTCCTTTAATTTCTTTATTTAATTATAAATGTTTTTTATTTATTGTGGTTATGCCGATTTTGCAACGTACATATTCCCGTTTTGGCATATGTAAGCCACAATATGCGAAAAGATTTTATCCTACGTAACCAATATGTCTTTCTTCTTTCAATTAATTTCCCGATCTTAATAGATTCTTAATATAATTCTATTTTATAAAAACGTTTTTAACAAACAGAAATATTTTTTTTATACATATCACACAAAAAAAGTCAGCATCCTTTGGTGATGCTGACTCAAAAACTCCTTGTTATTTTATTATTTTTTATTAATGTCTTAGTTTTTCGTTTTGTTTTTATTTATTTTTATTCTTCTTCAGGCTCCAGTAAAGCTTTTTCATAAGCCTCAAGTACAGTTTCCTGAATAGAACTGCGGGTACCTGAGTTAATAGGATGCGCTATGTCTCTGTATTCTCCATCTGCTGCTTTTCTGCTTGGCATTGCGATAAATAATCCCTTATCACCTTCAACCACCTTAATGTCATGAACAACGAATTCATCATCAATGGTAATTGAAACTACTGCCTTCATTTTTCCTTCCTTAGTCATCTTTCTAACTCTTACGTCTGTTATGTTCATATTTTTGCTCCCTTTCTAATTACAAGCTGTATCTGAAATTTCTTTCATTGATAATCTGGATCTGGTCCTCTCCTCCCAGATGTTCATTTGGATTAATTGTACTGTGACTTTCAACAATACAATTTTCTATCACTGCATTATCTCCGATATATACGTCATTTAGTATAATTGAGTTTTTAATCACACAATTGTTACCAATATATGCCTGCTTAAACACAACGGAACCTTCTACTGTTCCATTCACAATACATCCACTGGAAACCAGACTATTGCTGACCTTTGACCCAGGATTATACTTAGCCGGCGGCAAATCCTCCACCTTGGAATATACATCCGGATACTGCTTAAAAAAGAAATCTCTTACTTCCGGTTTAAGGAAATCCATATTTGTTTCATAATAATTCTTAACACTGGCGATATTTCTCCAGTATGTGTCCATTTTGTATGCATAGATTCTTCTTGATGACTTGTTTCGAATAACAATATCATTTACAAAGTCATATCTATCCTCTGCAGCACATTGCTCAATTAACTGAATGAGCAATCTTCTTCTTATTACATAAATTCCTGTAGAAACTAATGTGTTGGAACTGTCAATCGGCTTTTCTTCAAATTCTGTAACTCTTCCGTTTGCATCTGTATTAACCACGCCAAACGCAGATACATCCGTACCGTCTTCAAGCTCTTTGCAGACAATTGTTATGTCCGCCCCTGTCTCCACATGCTTTTCAAGAACTTTATTATAATCCATCTTATATACCGCATCTGCTGATGCAATAATTACATATGGTTCATGACTCTTCTTAAGAAACGCAATATTCTGTGCAATGGCATCCGCCGTACCCCGGTACCAGAAACCATTGTCCGAAGTAATAGATGGTGTAAATACATATAATCCACCCTGTTTTCTACCAAAGTCCCACCATTTTGATGAACTCAAATGTTCATTCAACGACCATGCATTATACTGAGTAAGAACTGCTACCTTCTGTATATGTGAATTTGTCATATTACTTAATGCAAAATCAATTGCCCTGTAACTGCCTGCCATTGGCATAGCTCCTACAGCTCTCTTTTTTGAGAGATCCTGCATTTTACTGTTATTTCCGCCTGCTAAAATTATACCAACTGCCCTCATTAAATCTCACCTGCCTTAACTATATAGCCACCTGATGGGAGTTTTCCTTCAGGATAATCTGAATTTTCTGTTTTACCTGATATTGCAACATTCTTACCTATTGTTACTCCATCAGGAACTGTTGAACCTTCTCCTATTATGG
This sequence comes from Roseburia sp., assembly GCA_030844625.1. GTDB lineage: Bacteria > Bacillota > Clostridia > Lachnospirales > Lachnospiraceae > Eubacterium_G. Next base: position 8,100 of record JAUUNJ010000013.1, read on the forward strand.
CAAGATCGCAGTTGTAAATTTTCTGACTTAAGCCACTGTCTGCATACTCACCAACACCAATCGTACAATCAGAACCTATTACTGTATTTTCTGCAATGATTGCGTTATATATTTTCGTTCCCTTGCCAATTTTCGTTCCCTGCATAATAATCGAATCATGAATTTCAACACCTTCTGCCACATCTACGTCCGGACTGATTACCGAATTGTATATATCCCCTCTTATATCGCAGCCTTCACCAATAATACTCCGTTCAACCTTGGTATCTGCTGCCACATACTGTGGTGGCAACGCATCGTTCTTGGTGTATATTTTCCAGAACTCTTCATAAAGATTAAATTCCGGAACAATATCTATCAATTCCATGTTAGCTTCCCAATATGACTTTAATGTTCCTACATCTTTCCAGTATCCTGTATACTCATACGCAAAAATTCTCTTTCCGTTTCCATGACAATATGGAATAACATGCATACCAAAGTCACATTTTGGCTGGTCTTTTAATTGAATCAACGCATCTCTAAGTACCGGCCAGCTGAATATGTAGATACCCATTGATGCCAGATTGCTTTTTGGATGCTCAGGCTTCTCCTGAAATTCTGTGATTCTGTGATCGTCATCGGCAACAACCACACCAAATCTGCTCGCCTCCTCGATTGGTACCGGCATAGCTGCAATGGTCACATCCGCATTATTTGCCTTATGATAATCAAGCATTACTTCATAATCCATCTTATAAATATGGTCGCCCGATAATATGAGTACATAATCAGGATTATACGAGTCCATATAATCCAGATTCTGGAATATAGCATTGGCTGTTCCTGTGTACCAGTCTGTGTTCTTGCTTTTTTCGTATGGCGGAAGAACAGTAACGCCTCCAATATTTCGGTCAAGATCCCAAGGAATACCTATTCCAATATGTGTATTCAGCCTGAGCGGCTGATACTGTGTAAGCACACCTACAGTATCTACTCCTGAAGTAATACAGTTGCTTAACGGAAAGTCAATAATCTTATACTTACCTCCAAAAGCAACTGCCGGTTTTGCAACTTTTGCTGTCAATACTCCAAGACGGCTGCCTTGTCCACCTGCCAGCAACATTGCGATCATCTCTTTTTTAATCATGTCCCTCACCTCGCTGCATTTATTATCACCAACCCAACAAATTGATGATCTGCGCAAATCACGCGCTAATGGCATCAGCCATTAAACAATTTGAATAATAAAATTATACCATTAATGTCTTTCTAATAAAAGGGTTTTTATTGATTTTATTATTAATTTTTTCTGTTTTTTTTTACATTTTTTAACATTTATTGTTAAAATTGCACAATAAATTGAACTGTTTTTAGTGGATTTTAATTTTGTGAAAATTTTAACTGTCATTTTTTCAAAAATTTTACTATTTTTCAGCCTTTAAAATATTGGGGATTAAGAGTATACTTATACATAGAAAAATGGGTGAAATAATGAAAAATCTTGAAGAAAGGATTTTGCAAACACAATTTTATCACCCTTTGTGTTTGTTTCTAAAACAAAAATGTTTTAGGTTTGGTTCAGATATTATGTATGAATTAGATTTTAACACCCCTTCCAAAATTCATTTTACCGGAATTGGCGGGATCAGCATGAGCGCACTGGCAGAGATTATGCTTTCAAGAGGCTTTACCGTTACAGGTTCCGACTCCAGAGAATCTGAAATTACCAATCATCTGGAATCTCTTGGTGCTACTATTTATTATGGACAAAAAAAAGAAAATATTACACAAAACACAGAAGTATTAATATATACCGCTGCCGTAAAACCGGATAATCCGGAGCTTCAGGCAGCACGGGAAATGAACATCCCTCTTTTGACAAGAGCCGAATTTCTCGGACAAATCATGAAAAACTATTCTGTTGCCATTGGTGTATCAGGCACTCACGGCAAGACCACAACAACCTCCATGCTGTCACAGATTATGCTGGAAGCAGATACAGACCCTACTATTTTAGTAGGTGGAATCATGCCTGCAATTAAGGGAAATACCCGGGTTGGACATTCTGACAAAATGATTACAGAGGCATGTGAATATACCAACAGCTTCCTTTCCTTTGCTCCTACTATTGGCATTATCCTGAATGTGGCAGCTGACCATTTAGATTTTTTTAAGGATCTTGACGACATTCGAAACAGCTTTAGAAAATATGCAGAACTTATTCCGGAAAATGGTGCCCTGATTATTAACAGTGATATTGACGATTTAGACTATTTCACAAAAGACCTGAAATGTAACGTTATTACAGTAGGTTCAAATCCTTCTGGAAGTATGTACAGTGCCACAAACATTTCTTATGATGAATTTGCAAGAGGATCTTACGATCTGGTTGTTAACGGTGAGATAAAACGCCATATTACACTGAGGGTTACAGGAGAGCATAATATTTACAATTCACTTGCATCAATTGCTGCGGCGCATTTTATGGGAATTGATGACGACAGTATTTTAAGAGGTCTTCAGCAATATGGAGGAACTGACCGTCGTTTTCAGTATAAGGGAAAAATCGGCGAGGTTACCATTATAGATGACTATGCTCATCACCCTGATGAGATTTGTGCAACAATCGAAACTGCAAACCATTATCCTCACAAAAAAATGTGGGTAGTGTTCCAGCCCCATACATATACAAGAACCAAGGCTCTTCTTCCTGAATTTGCAAGTGCTCTCTCAAAAGCAGATGCAGTAATTCTGGCAGATATTTATGCTGCCCGTGAAAAAAACACTCTTGGCATCAGTTCCAAAGATGTTATGAAAGAAATTAAAAATTTAGGAACCGAAACTTATTATTTTGCAAGTTTTAATGAAATAGAAAATTTTTTATTAGAAAATTGTTCATCCGGAGATTTGTTAATAACAATGGGTGCCGGAGACGTAGTAAAAATAGGGGACCATTTGCTTGGGCAATAACTTATTAACATTTCCACAAAATTTTGTTGATAACTTTCAATAAAATTTTGTGGATTTTTTGTTTACATAACAAAGATTTTTGCAACCGGTGAATTCCTTGCTCTTAAAGGCTTTGTGACAGGATTCGACATATTATTTCTATCCATTATTAACATTATTAACATTATTAACATTGCCCTCAATCCCTTTAAAAATGGGCAGTTCACCCAATTTGTGACGTTGCGTTTTTACTTTTTTATGCTATACTTTTCCATACAAAAGAACTTTTCAAAATAAAGTTTCACGAGAGATTAGATTATATTAAAGTTAAAGGGATAGAAAATATGTGCAAGTTAGTTTTAGATGGGGGTAATTTTGCAGACTTTACCTCTGTTTCAAATGTGTTTATAGACGAATATATGCCGAAAGCAAACGGTGAATTCATTAAAATTTATCTGCATTTACTGCGTCTTGTTAACAGCGGCAGCGATTCTTTAATGCGCAATCTTTCTACGGAAAGAATCGCAGACAGATTCAACGTATTGGAGTCTGATGTAATTCGTGCATTGAATTATTGGTCGGATCAGGGCTTGCTTTCATTGTCTGTTAATGACAAAAATGAACTTACAGGTATTAAGTTGGAATCTGCTATTTTGAACCGATATTTTGTCAAGGGTATTGTGCGTGTGGATTCAAAAAAGAACTTACATGCTGATATGAATACAACAGAAAACATGGACATGCTGGCAAAAGTTTCCGGGGAGACTACGTCTTCCCCTGTCCCAGAAAATAAAGGCATTGTTATCCCTGTTAAGAAAAAATATAGCGCAAAAGAAATTAAGTCTTTTGCTGAAGACGAAAAAATTAATGACCTTATTATGTGTACAGAAGCCTACTGGGGAGAACAGCTTGGCAAAACTCTCAACACCTCCGATATTAACAGTATTTTATATATGTTAGACGGTTTGGGATTCGAGCCTGATTTTATTCAATATCTGCTGGAAACATGTATTGGTGCAGGTCACAAATCAATGCCCCCTATTGAAAAACAGGCTGTTGCATACGCCCGTAAAGGAATCTCTTCCATAGAAGATGCCAAAACTGAACAGAAACTTCGTCGTGATATTTTTAAGAAAATTTATAAAATTTTTGGTTCTGCTCCGAAGGCGCCGGTAAAAAAAGAAATTGACTTTGTCACAAAATGGACAGATACATACGGGTTTTCAGATGAAATTATTTTGGAGGCATGTAACAGAACTATGGAACACACACATACTGACAGTTTTCCTTATACTGACAGCATTTTATCCAACTGGTACCAATGCAATGCAAAATCTTTGGAGGCAATTAAACAGTTAGATCAGGCACACTCTGCCCAAGTAAAAAACATGTATGCACCCAAAGGGGCATCTGTCAGGCCTGCGCGTCCTAAAAACGCACATGCTTTTAAAGAAAGAGAATATGACTACAATAATTTAGAAAATCAGCTAAGAAGCAATCAGAATAAGCGTATTAGACAGTTATTATCAAAACAGGATGATGGAAATTCAGAGGATTAACCATGGGATTAACCAGAGAACAATTTGACGCAATTGCAAACATTTACAACCAGCGTCAGTTAAACAATAAAATTAAATTAAATCGCCGTATTCATGAAGTTTACGAACAGCTTCCAATGGTAAAAAACTATGACAATGAAATTAGTTCTCTTGCCATTGGTGCAGCACGTCAGGCTTTGTCCGGTGACTTATCCGCCAAAGATTCCCTGCGTGAGGATATTCAGCTGGTCAGTGAGAAAAAAAAGGCTGCTCTTTTAGCCGGTGGCTATCCTGCCGACTATCTGAATGATATTTTTGACTGTGAGCAGTGTAAGGATACCGGATTTATTAACGGAAAACCGTGCGATTGTCTTAGGAATGAAGTTATAAAACTCCTATATTCCCACTCAGATTTAGAAAATATTCTGGCTCGTGAAAACTTTGATACATTTGATTTTGATTTTTACTCTGAATCAATTATTGATGACGTTACAGGGCAGTCTTCTCTGGAAAATATAGAGACAATTGTAGATTATTGTCATTATTTTATTAAAAACTTTGACAAAACATTCGATAATCTGTTATTCTATGGCAGTGCCGGTACAGGAAAAACTTTTCTGATTAACTGCATTGCAAAGGAATTAATAGAAAAATCCTGCTCTGTTATTTATCTTTCCGCTGTACAGTTATTTGATTTAATGTCAAATTACTCTTTCAGAAAGAGCAATAACAGTTCCGTTTATACCCAGATTAGCATGAACGAATTATTCCACTGTGATTTATTAATTATTGACGATTTAGGTTCAGAAATGAGAAACTCTTTTACGGATTCCTCATTATTTGACTGTCTTAACCAAAGACTTATACACCAGAAATCCACAATAATATCCACTAATCTCTCATTGGAGGAATTAAAACAGAGTTATTCTGAACGTATTTTTTCAAGAACTTTGGGAGAATATACTTATTTTAAATTTTTTGGTGATGATATAAGAATAAAGAAAAACTTAAATAAATGACAGAAGTACGCAGATGCGTTTTCTTATATATATTTACATTTTAACTTTTTATTATTTACATATGGAGGAAAATTTTAAATGTCTATCAAAAAATATGTTGAATCAATTCCTGTAGGACCACTTGCAATTGTTGCTTTGTCCGGAAGCAAATCATTGGGTGAAACGGTTGACGCCTACATTGCTGACTGGAGAAGCGAAAGAATCGAGGCGAAAGAATCCCCTATTACTTTTAAGGGCTATGTGAAAGATTCTTATCTTCTGAATGTTAAAACACCAAGATTTGGTACCGGAGAAGCAAAATGTACATTAAACGATACTGTTCGCGGCTGTGACCTTTACATTATTGATGATGTTACCAATTATAGTGTGGAATACACTGTCTGCGGTCACAAAAACCATATGTCGCCAGATGACCATTTTGCTGATATCAAGAGAGTTATTGCTGCTGCCAGTGGTAAGGCACGTAAAATTACGGTTATTATGCCTTTCCTTTATGAAAGCAGACAGCACAGACGTACTTCCAGAGAATCCATGGATTGTGCAGTAATGCTTCAGGAACTTGTTAATATGGGCGTGGACAATATTCTTACATTCGATGCCCATGACCCTCGGGTAAACAATGCAATTCCTACCAGTGGCTTTGAATCAATCATGCCAACATACCAGTTTATCAAGAATCTTCTTAGAAACGTAGATGACATTGAGATTGATTCCGATCACTTAATGGTAATCAGTCCTGACGAAGGTGCTATGGGAAGAGTTGTTTATTACGCTAACTTATTAGGAATTAATATGGGCATGTTCTACAAGCGCCGTGATTACACAACAATTGTGGACGGACGTAATCCTATTGTTGCACATGAATATCTTGGAGAATCCGTTGAAGGCAAAGATGTTTTAATTATTGATGACATGATTTCTTCCGGCGACAGTATGTTAGATGTTGCCAAGCAGCTCAAGAAAAGAAATGCAAAAAGAGTATTTGTTGCTTCCACATTTGGTCTTTTCACAAATGGTCTTGAAAGATTTGATAAGGCATATGAAGATGGTTTAATCTATAAAGTAATGACTACTAACTGCATTTATCAGTCTCCTGAACTTCTTGAGAGAGAATGGTACATTAATGTAGATGTTGCAAAATATACAGCATTATTTATTGACACATTAAATCATGACTCTTCTATCAGCAATTTACTTAATCCTGCTGAAAGGATTAATAAATGCGTAGAAAAATATAAAAACAGATAGTAAACATGCAGAAAGCCGGCTGTAAAGCCGGCTTTTTTACTAAGTATATATTAACTAAAAATATCTAATACATTGGAAACTCCGTCTAACACATTTCCAATCTTTGATGACTTACTCTGGCTCTCTGCATTATCACTATCGGAGTCTGAAGTTTGTCCCGCTTTTCTTTCATTGATTGTCGGCGCCAGAAGAATCTTTCCGCTTCCTCTATACACATTCACAAAACCTTCTCCCGATACTGCTGAACCAATCAATCCCTTGGCTGATTTTTCCACTGTAAAGTCAAGGGAGCCGGACCATGCCACCGCCATATTTCCATCTATTTTCATCTGATCGTTGTCAAGAGTAACAACAATCAATTCTTCCATTGGAACCGGGCTTTCCAGAGCTGCTATTCCCTGTCCTGTAAGTGAAAGATTAAAGAGGCCCTCGCCTCCAAGCAAAGCCGAGGAAACATTACTTCTTGCCACAACTTTCTGCTGTACAGTACCACTGCTCGCCAAAAACATTCCATCCTCTAATACAAGATGTCCCCATTGGCTAACTTCCACTAAAAGGATGTATTTGGTTGTGGGTTCGAGAAGAATCGTTCCTGTTCCCGAATACTCCGGTTTCACCGCTGACTCTTTGGTAACTGCCGCTGAAGCCATCTTTCCAAGAAAATTACCAATACCTTTCACTCCCGATGACATTTGCAAATCTCCCAGCATATACTGCATTGCTCCTGCCTGAAGAATACAGTTCTCTTTTTCAAGGTCAATCATCACCTGACGCCTTCTGACGTTCATTTTGGAAGCAAAATAATTTTCAACTACTGTTGCCGGATTAACCGATAAATCTTTCTGATGTTCAAGCACAGTAAAATTTCCGAGTTTTGATATAACTTTTATGTTTGGATTATTTAATATGTTATTCTGTTTTATCATTTCTCATACCTCCTTAAGCTGTTGGTGCCATAAGAATTTTGCCTGTTCCTCTGTAAACATTCACAAAACCCTCTCCTGACACTGCCGAGCCAAGAAGACTCTTTCCCGACTTTTCTACGGTAAAGTTTAATGATTCTGACCATGCAATCGCCATATTTCCGTCGATTTTAACAACATCGTTGTCCAGCTCGATTTCTATCAATTCTGCCTGTGGTACATTGCTTTCCAAAACAGCTATTCCATTCCCTCTCAAAGCCAGATTGAACAATCCCTCTTTTCCAAGTACCGCTGATGAAACATTACTTCTTGCAACAGTTTTCTGTGTAATGGTATTGTCGCACGCAAGGAACAGACCATCATCAAGAACCACAGAGCCATTCCAGTCTGCAAGATCAATCAACAGAATATGCTTGAATGTAGGCTCTAACATTAATGATCCTGTTCCCGTGTATTCCGGTTTCACTGCGGACTCTTTCGTCACTGCTGCTGACGCTACTTTTCCAAGAAAGTTTCCTACACCTTTTACGCCTGTAGACAGATTAATATTTCCCAACATCCATTGCATAGCTCCTGCCTGAACGATACATCCCGAATTCTCCATTTCAACCAGAACCTGACGTCTTCTTATATTCATCTCTGATGAAAAATAAGCAGTTACCGCATCCCCCGGGGAAACACTTAAATCCTTTTCATGTTCAAACACTTTGAATTGCCCCATCTGGTTGATCATCTTCATGTTTGTGTTGTCATAAAAATTTTCTAATTTGTACATACTTTCCTCCCTTTTTACATTAGTATTTTTATGAGTTTCATTAAAATCTTATAACTATAATTTTATAAAATTATAATGAATTCCAAGTTTGTCTGCCATTAATTTCTCTCTTGTATGGCAGGAAAAAATAATCACCTGTTCCATGTTTTCTGCCATAAATTTCATTGTATTACCCATTCTCTTATTGTCATACATTACAAACGCATCATCCAGAAGTATGGGTTTATTATCTTTTTCAAAGATAATATCTGCCGCTGCAAGTCTAAGTGACATATATATCTGTTCTATGGTTCCCTTGCTCAATCTGGAAGCTGATATTAAGGCTCTCTTACTGTTTATTGAGATATTCAATCTTTCATCAATAGATAAATTATCATATTTTCCATTGGTAATCTTTGACATATAATGGGAAGCTCTTTCATTCAGCCTTTTTCCAAAACTGTTTCGTATTTCATTTGCGATTTCTTCTATATTTTCCTTAGCCGCTTCTATGGCCGCAATCTCAACTTTTGCATTTTGTATTTTTTCACGGCGTAATTTCAGGTCCTCAATGGTTTTTTCTATTTCAATGTCCTTTTCCTGCTTCTGTTCCAGAACCCACTGTGCCTTGGATATTGCCTCATTGTTTTCTCTTTCCTGACGCTCCAGTTCTTTCAATTCTTCACTATAATCCTGAACCTCCAGATTTCTCTCTTCTTCTGCCTTAATCATTTCCTGAGTCTTCTTAAGTGCTTCTTTTTTATTTTCCAACTGACGTGCAACATACACTTCTTCATGCTTTGCTGCATCCAGCTTATCCATGACCAGCTTTAATTCCTTTAAGGCTTCCAGTTTTCTGCTTCTGTTTTTCTTATTATATATGTATTTTACAACAGAGAGTATCAAAAATACTACCGCCGCCGCCCCACATATTGCCGGCTTTATCCAATACTGTCTGAGTGAAATCATTGGAAAATTACCTACGATAAAACCAATGGCTGCACCAATACATGCCATCATGAGAATAATAAACGCTACCGGCATATTGCTCTTATTTATAATCTTGTCCGTGAGCCATTCCATAGTCTCCCAGCTATCAATCCCTTTCCCCGATAACTGCTGCTCCAGCTCATTTTTATGATTTTGGATTTTTTCCAGAGAAACTGCATATTTTTCCGAATCTGCCGTAAAATTCATTACATCCTGATAAAGATTATCTTTTCTTTCATTCTGCTTCGCCAGCTCTTCCAGCCGTTTTGAATCCAGAACAGACAACTCTTTCCTTCGCTCTGCAAGACGTAATGCCACCGCCTTTTTCTGTTCTATGGAAGCAATAATCGTATGCTGTTCCCCCTCAGAAATTTCCAGTTGATCTGTAGCATTTCTTATTTCTCTGGCTACAGACTCTTCTTCGCCTATTTTATTTTCTGAAATAATCTTTTTTCTCTGGGCATCCAGATCCGCGTATGCTTCCTTAATATCAATTTCCATGGATTTTGTTGCACCCAGATTAGCTGCATAATTTTTCAGTATGGTTTCCAGCTCTTTATCTGTAACACTTCCAAGCTGACTGATACTGATTGTATTGTAATAACAGCTTTCATCCAGACCGGCAAAAAGTTCTGTTATTTCATCCTCAGAAAGCTCTTTTCCTAAGTCTTCATCAATTACCTTAAAGGATTTATGCTCCTTACTAAAATTCCGTTCAATCCGATAGTTGACTCCATTGCTTTCAATGCGCATCATCCCCTGATAATTAGACGGATTCTCCCAAGGTTCATATTTGGTGTATAAGTCCTTGCCGCTTGCCTTACCTCTCTGCTTTTCTATGCCAAAAAGCATCCCTCTGATAAATGTATGGAGCGTTGTCTTTCCAGCTTCATTTTCGCCATAAATAATATTAACTCCCGGCTCCAGTGTCACCATTTTATGATTAAATTTTCCAAAATTTGTCAGTCTTAAGTCTTTTATAATCATAGTTTGTCCTCCATGGCATCCAACAGCGCCTTAGTCCCATAGTACAGTGTCTTTTTCTCTAACTGGGTCATCTGCTCTTTGTCAATGAATTTTCCTATAAACATACCAAGTATATTGTCCTTATTATCCTCATATAATTCCTCAAAGTCATAATCCGGAACTGTAGCATCCTCAATACTGACAATATTTCCCACTGTTTCAATATCCTCTTTATTTATTTCAAAATCAGGATCTCTGTAACCATTAAAAGTAATGCGGTACATATTATCAATGCCTTTTTCTTCCAAAACATCTCTGAGTCTGTGGCGTATTTCCATATTTGTAGCGGTAGGAGTTACCGTAAAATCCAAATCCATATATATTCTTTTGGCAAAAGGCACCAGTTCCAGTTCCAATCCTTTTTTATCAACTTCTCCATATATGTAACCTCTTTCTCCCATGTCATTTACATCTATTGGTTCCAGAGATCCACAATAAGCCATTTTATATTTTTCATCAATGCCCGGCTTATGAATATGTCCCATTGCCACATAATCAAATCCTGACATTGCAACTTTTTTTCGATTAATCGGAATATGTTTCTCGTCACCACCATGGGCCACCAATATATTAATCATATCCGGTTTATCGACAATTATATGATCATACATTGCATCCGATATTTCCGTTTCATGATAACTGAGTCCATAAACGCATACATTCAATTCCGGAATCTCTACTTTCTGAATATTTTTCTGATCCAGAAAAATAACGTTATCACACCACTGAAATCCATCATAAAAGGAGCCTTTTTTAATGGCATCATGATTGCCTGCGCACAATACAACCTTTGTATCGGGTATTGTGGAAAACAGATAATCCACTTCCTTAAGCTCCCTTAGAAGAGGTTGCCTGTGGAATAAATCTCCTGATATGATGAGCATGTCCACCGGATCCAGTTTTATTTTCTTAATTAGTCTCTCAAAGGTGTTCCAAAGTTCATCTCCACGCCCTGCTGCCCATATTTTTTTATTTTCCGGAGAAGCCCCAAGATGAATATCTCCAGTATGTATGAAACGCATAATTTCAACCTTCCTCCTAAATGATAAATGCTTTAAACCGCATAAACTATGTACCATAATATTGGCTCTTTTTTATCAGATAATGTTCATAAAAAGACCCAATAAACCTTTTTTAGTATATCATTAATAAAATCATTGGTCAACGAATCAATAATTCCCGCCCGGATTCCGGTTTTACCATTTTTTGTACAAATCCGCTCTTTACAAACACTTTATGAAAGAATAAAATTATTATTTAGAGGGCATAATCGCCTTATACAGCATACAAATTTCAGGAGGTATTACATGGACGAAAGAATTAAGAAACTGGCGCACAACCTTGTCAACTATTCTGTTAAGGTTCAGCCGGGAGAAAAAGTATATATTCACTATATTGGCGAAACTACAAAGCAGCTTGCCAGACAGCTTGTAAAAGAAACTTATGCTGCGGGAGGTGTCCCTTTTGTACACTACACCGATACCACCCTTCAGCGGGAAGTTCTGCTTAAGTGCAATAAAGAACAGATGGAACTTATGGCAGAAATGGATGCCAGGGAAATGGCAGAAATGGATTGTTACATCGCTGTCCGCGGTTCTGACAATATTGCAGAACTGGCAGATGTTCCGGAAGAACAAATGCATTTATATGAAACCATTTATCAGGCTCAG
>JAUUNJ010000498.1 GCA_030844625.1 Roseburia sp.
ATGTGTATTTGGAATTTCTCATTTTGGCTTGTACTATTTATATTCTAGCACCAATAGACTTCAATCGGTAGCTGACCAAAATGATATTTCTTTTATTGTCGGAACCATATTTAAAGAAAAAGAAATATATAATAGAGCATTACTATTTCAGCCTAATAAACAAATCAAGTCTTATGACAAGCGGGCTTTATGGGGATGGGATAATGATAATTTCGCAAAAGGGAATAGTGATGGAATAGTTGAGATAGATGGGGTTGTGTTTGGAATTAGAATTTGTTTTGAAATAAGATTTCCCGAATTTTTCAGAGAATTGTATAAAAGAAATACCGACATAAATGTGGTTTTGTTTTATGATGTAGCGGATACGGACGACAAGGAGCGATATAGTATGATTAGAGGACATCTGCAAACTCGTGCAGTTGAAAATGTTACTACTACTATTTCAGTAAATGCTACCTCGCCTTTTCAAACGGCACCGACAATGGTTTTTGGAAAATCTGGTCAATGTATCAAGGAATGTGTTAGAAATAAACCGGAACTATTGATTTATGATTTTGAAAAGACTGTTAATGATTTCGGAGAAAATGGAAGAACATCTATATCTAATTCATTGATTAACTGGTAACTGATTCTTTTGCAATTTCTTATTTATTGTGAATGAGCTTACATGTGCTATAATAAAACAAATTAACAGATTGAAATTTGGAGGTGAATTATGAAAATCGAACACATTGCTTTATATGTAAACGACCTGCAAAAAACTCGTAGCTTTTTTATGAAGTATCTAGGTGCAAAATCAAACGAAGGATATCATAACCTGCAAACTAACTTTCGCTCCTATTTTCTGTCATTTGATGATGGCACACGATTGGAGATTATGAATAAGCCAGAAATGCTTGATTCACCTAAGGAGCTTGCTCGCACGGGGTATGCACATATCGCATTTAGTGTAGGAAGTAAAGAAAAGGTTGATGCCTTGACCATAGAGTTGAAAACTGATGGATATGAAGTAATCAGCGGTCCCCGGACAACAGGAGATGGTTACTACGAAAGCTGTATTGTTGCAATCGAAGGCAATCAAATTGAGATTACAGTTTGAACCCGTTAACTTCAAGTTTACCAAAATGACAACCGACAGGAAACGTGATATTTTTTACAACAAAGATATCAATATATCTCCACTAATTTCCATAAATTTATGGAATTAAAATTTCATGATACTTATAACATAGAAGGAAACGGACCGATGCAGGAGCTTACACCCGAACAGATAAAAGAGGAAGAACACAAACGCCGCAAACGTGCTTGGAATCGTACTTATTGGAGACGTAGAAAAGAGCGTGAACAGGCGGCAAAAGCTGCAAAAGAAAAAGAGCTATCTGAGGCAGTCGGCTAGACTGTCCCAGAAATAACCCTTAGATAATGAAACTTGCCACAGAGTCTTATTATCTGGCATAATCTGCTCCTGTCAGATAATAATGCTCCCAATCATATTTTCCATCCTCCGACAGATCTTTTGCCGTCTCTGCAATATGATCTGACCAAAGGCTCTCCGATAAATAATATTTATAATTTTCATATCCTCCGCCAACCGGATCATCCCATGTACAATCAATATAATACCACTTTCCGTTAACCTTAACCTGATTCCATGCATGACCACCTCCATCTGCTGTACCGGATACAAACCTGCATTCAAGCCCAGCAGATATTGCCATCATATAAAAAGCAAACGCATAACTCTGGCAGACACCTTCTTTATGTAACAATACTCCACCAGCTCCATATGCCCAGTTTTCCGCGGTACTATAATCTCCATTATTGACATAATTGGCATGATAGATTAAATAATCATGAATGGCTTTTACTTTCTCTTCCTCACCCATTCCATCCTTCACTACCTGATCAACTGCTGCAAAGGCCGCATCAAATACAGCTTTTCCATCCTCTGTATATCCTCTTGCGTCTTTTTTTATCAGCGTATCCTTGACCGAATAACTGACACCAATTTTTTTGCTATATATCTCTTTTCCGGCAATAACAGTAAATGTATGATCTCCCGGAGTATAAACAATCTGATCCGGCAATGCACTGCCATCCATCTGAATTTCGATGCCTTTATTTTTTAACTGTTTATAATGGAATGATTTCCCCAAAAATTCCCATTGCAGAGAATCTGCATCATAGTTTACCCCAGCCTTTGAATTCTCTATTAATCCATCAAAAATCACATCTTTATCACAGATGTACAGGGTAATATTTCTGGTAAACTGCCCATACGAATAATAAAGCGATCCACTTGCCTGATAACCATTATATTTCTTGAAATTACAATTTCCCCTGTGGTCAATTTCCTTAAAGGCACTATCAACATACAGCTTTACCTGACTTGTATCATA
>JAUUNJ010000499.1 GCA_030844625.1 Roseburia sp.
GTTTTAGGAGGAATTGAAATGGAAAATCCAATTGTATATTCACCCGTAGATGCAGGAAAAATAATAAGTGATACCGCAGCAAATTTAATGAAAAGTGCTGCAACATCAGGTTGGGCGAAAGTAAAAAAATATTTTAAGGATTTTAGTGCAGAAGAATCAATTGAAATAGGAACTGCTTTTAATGACTATATCCGTGTCACACAAGAAAGAAATAGCAAAATCAAAACGTTAATTTATAGAAGAGTTCCCAAGGATATATACTCATTTTATGAATGTGTTGGGCTGAGGTTAGAGGGAAAGGTTATCAAAACAAGCAATGTTAGTGATGTGTTGAAAATTGGAAAGAAAATTCTTGTAACGGGAACGGGTGGCATAGGAAAATCAATTTTAATGAAGCACCTGTTCCTTAGCACGATAAAAGAAACAGAGTACATTCCGGTATTGCTTGAACTCAGAAAGTTTAACGGCATGGAAAATAAGGACATTTCAATATACCGTGCGGTTTATCAGACGCTATCGGATAATGGCTTTACATTAGCAGATGAATACTATAAATACAGCCTGGAGAAAGGAGGATATATCATTCTTTTAGATGGATTTGATGAAGTTAATCGTGATAAACTGAAAAAAGTTCAAGAGGAGATAAAAAGTTTTAGCGATAAATTTGAGAAAAACACATATATTATATCTTCGCGTCCCACAGAAATGTTTATTGGATGGAATGATTTTGTTGAAACGTCTGTTATGCCTCTTTCGAAAAAACAAGCATTAAGTCTCGTCAACAAAATTGAGTTTGATGAATCGGCCAAGAGAGCGTTTTATACAGAGTTAAGTAGGACACTTTATGATAAATATACGTCTTTTGCATCTAATCCACTTTTGCTAACGATAATGTTGCTGACATTTAGCAATCATGCTTCAATTCCAGAGAACTTAAACGAATTCTACGAGGAAGCCTTTACGACGCTCTTTAATATGCACGATGCGACAAAAGATTGCTATTTACGAGATATTCGAACTGGTTTAGGCTGTGAAGAATTTAAAACAGTATTTTCGTATATCTGTTTTAAATCATATTTCAGGGGACAGTTTGAATTTACGGAACACCAGTTGCGAGAACGAATTCAAGAAGCGCAAAGTAGATTTCCACTATATAAATTTACAATTGAAGATTTTCAGGAAGACCTCACATTGTCAGTATGCATGTTGGTAAAAGATGGATTGTCGTATCGTTTCTCTCATAGGTCTTTTCAAGAGTATTTTGCAGCATTATATACATGCAAATTGACAGATGATGTTCAATCCAAACTTCTAGCGACATGGTTTGATGAATCGATTTCTGTTGTAGGCGATGAATATATGTCGATGCTGTATAATTTACAACCGGACAAAGTAAATAAAATAGTTCTTTGTCCCGGATTGAAAAAATTGAAAGAACTTTATGATTCAATGGGATTTAGCGTAGAGTTGTTGAAAGAACTGTTTTCTGGTGTACACTTAAGAAGGCTATATAAGCTAGAAAACAGCAAAAGGGTAACGGACTACACAATCGATTTTGGTATTTCCAATCGATATTTGTGTAATATTCTGATGATAACATGTAAACTGAACCATTTTTTTAATCCAAATGCAGAAGGAATTAAAAAATCCAGAGAAATTGCAAGCACATGGGTGTCAGAAAGAGAAAAACAAGATCCCCAAAATCGATATCATATAGAGCCTATTGAATTTGATGATCTTATGATTTTCTTGGATAAGCACAATTTTACAGTAGCAGATTTTTTGGAAGCATGTAAATGGGTAGAAGCGCGGTTTATATTCAGCTTCAAAATATTGGAAAAATATGGTGAAAATTCTATATCTCGCAAGAAAAAAGTGTCATCTATTCTCGATGAATTATAATCAGAATATATAGGAAAAGAGCAGCAGAATCGCACATTTGACTAGTACGAGTTCTGCTGTTCTTTTTATATAACATGCTAAAATTAGGTGCTGTTGGTAAAATCAAACCTCTGCCCGTCAAAGTCGGCATCAGTCATGTGCTCCAACTTTGCAATGGTGCCATTTGCCAGCCGCCGCATTTCCGTGTCCATGTCCGGCAGGGCAGCCCGCATCCGTGCCATCGTCCGGCAACGGTCAGAAGTGTGGTACATACAGATCAAATTTTCTTCTTCAACGCTGAAATTCATGGTCAGACCTCCAATTCCTTTGACTTTTCCCGTGGCTGTGTTTGTTTGCTCTGCTCTTTTTTCGCGGCATCCAGCTGTGCCCGGATGGACGGCTTTTTCGGCTTGGCCGTGTGGGACTTCTTGGCTTTTGGTGCCTTTTCTTCGGCCTTGACTGCGGCGGCAAGGTCCGTCAGAGAGATTTGTTCTCCGGCTTTTGCTTTGGCCTCCAA
>JAUUNJ010000500.1 GCA_030844625.1 Roseburia sp.
GCAGATACTGATACAAAAATTACAAAATTTGGCATCTCTTTTAATAGTGACGGAACTACCACATTCTTTGCAGAGTTAGAAGAGAGGTGTTGGTGAAGGAATTCGCACCGGTGGCGTGCAAAGAGAGGAACTTTTCGTAGTATCAAAAGTAGCTGCAGGGCACAAAACTTATGAAGACAAATGCAGAGGTTTTCCTGTTTATGATGGAAAGATATAATGTGAATAATAGGTTGTATTTATCCTAAAATTTGTATATACTATAGTAAATAAATCACGGAGGTGATCATATGACTATAGATACAAAAACAATGGTGTCTATTTCAGACGCTAACCAGAATTTTTCTAAAGTAGCAAGATTAGTGGACGAATGCGGTTCAGCAGTGATTTTGAAGAATAATGTACCAAGATATCTTGTTATAGACTTTAGTAAAGCAGATAAGGATTTTACTGCATCTGATGAAGATGTGTTAAGTATTTCAAAGCAGCTCATGGAGCAGAATAAGGAAGCATATGAGGTACTGGCTAAATGAAAAAACTGAGCAAAAAGCAGATTCTTATGCTTCACACTCAATTGATTCAGCAGACTGGTGGAAGCGAAGGAGTCAGAGATTACAATTTACTGGACTCAGCTTTAGAAACTCCTTTTCAGTCTTTTGGAGGGGATGAATTGTATCCTACGATACAAGCGAAAGCCGCAAGATTAGGATATGGGTTGATTAAAAACCATTGTATGATAGATGGGAATAAAAGGATTGGAACGCATTCAATGTTGGTTTTTCTTGCTTTGAACGGGATAGAACTTAAGTATATGCAAAAAGAATTATACGAAACTATTCTTGATGTTGCAGCTGGGAAAATAGAATATGAAGACCTATTGCAATGGGTTCTTGACCATCAAAACTAAATAGTGTAACTGGCAAAAGACCGCTCAGAGATAATCTGTTCGGTCTTTTGTTTTGAACAAATTGGGATGGAATTTATAATTGAAACAATTACGCCGATATATATTGTAGCTGTCGTAAAAGACAGGGCGCTGTTGTGTTATACGGATGAAATGTGATAAAATAGTAAGAAAGCAAAATGGAGAGTGTTACGGACAAAATAAGAGAATATGATTAGCCAATACAAGGTGGGCAGTAAGAGATTTGTTTTTTGAACGATAAGAATTAGCAATAGGGTGAGGTGAAGAAAAAATGAGCAGTTTAATAGATTCTATAGAGAAGATATGAAATATAGACTAATAAAGATTAAAAATGAATGGTTAATGAAAGGAGAAAAAATGAAAGCGATAGCAATGTTTAATAATAAAGGAGGAGTAGGGAAAACCACGTTAACTTGTAATTTGAGTGCATATATTGCTAGAACAGGAAAAAAAGTGATGTTAATTGATGCTGATCCACAATGCAATTCTACTATTTATTGTTTTACGGATGATTTGTTCTCAAAAGTGTATTATGACAAAAAGGGATTTACAATTTATGACGTGATAAAACCGGTAAATCAAGGAATAGGGTATGTTAAAAACGTTGAAGTATATAATTTAGAGAAGTTCGGTTTTGATTTTTTGGCAGGAGATCCGAAACTTGCACTTTTTGAAGATACTTTGGCATCTGATTGGAGCGCAGCGTTATCAGGGGGAGAACGTGGAATTAGAACAACATTGACATTTAATAATTTAATAAAACAATTTGATGACTATGATTATGTGTTTTTTGATATGGGACCATCATTAGGGGCAATAAATAGATCTATCTTATTATCGTGTGATTATTTTGTGACCCCTATGTCTTCTGATATTTTTAGTATTTTGGCTATTGAAAATATAGGAAAAACAATAAAAAATTGGAGAGATACGTTTAAAGAAGGATTTAATAGGTGTACTGATACAGAACTAAAAAATATTTTTGAACCAATTTCATATATACAATTTTTGGGTTATGTTACACAGCAATATACCAGTAAAACAGTGGACGGAATTAGAAGACCTGTACAGGCTTATGAAAGAATTTTATCAGAAGTTCCTATGACCATAAAAAGAGAACTTATAGATATAGTTAATGAAAAAAATAAAGGTAATGAGATCAATTATGAATTAGGAACTATACCGAATTTTAATAGTATTATCCCACTGTCTCAGTCAGCGCATAGACCAGCGTTCGAATTAACTAGTACAGATGGTATTGTAGGTGCTCATTTTGCAAAAGTGAAAGATTTTAAAGTAGTAATGGATAAGATTACAAATCAGATGATGATTAATTTGGAGAAAATGTAATGAAATGGCCAGTAGATATTATAGAGAAGATTGCGAAGCGGAAAGTAGTTTTATTTTTAGGTGCGGGGGTATCAGCAAATGCTATAAGCGAAAAAGGCGATAAACGCCCTCCTACG
>JAUUNJ010000501.1 GCA_030844625.1 Roseburia sp.
TATGATTAGATATGTAATGAGCATTTTAAAAAAACAAAATCTGAATTTAACGACCTTTTACAGATTGTACTTACATCTCAAGAAAATCAGGAAATATTTCCATTTTTGTCACAGGAAAGTATTATAGATTTTTCGATTGTTGAAATTGTAATTCCGGCTATCTTATTCTTAGCAGTAAAACATCCTATCGCTGAGTTACCTGACGTGGATGCAGAGCAGTTGCTAAATGACCATTTGGAATCGTTAATTTTTGTAGAATATGTTGCGGAAGTACATTTTACAGAACTATTATATGGATATGTAGAAGTGCCTGTTAATTTAAAAGATGCGACAACCTCGTTAGAGGAATTTGTAATATCATACACCTTAGAAGCTGTTATGATTGAGGAACGTGCACTGACATTAGAGACCTCAACATATACAGTTGCATAATAACCATTAGGCAATGATTCCGTTATGGAATATGTCTCGTTGTTCTGCGCTTGTATTTTGGCACAGGGATAACAAGTTACAACCAATAGGCTTAATAAACAAATTATAAATTTAACTTTAGTTTTTATTTTCTATTCCTCCTGAGTTTCTGATTCTATAATCGTATAAATATGTATTTCTTTCGGAGCAGAAGTTCGTACTTCGTATACAAAATATACACAGAACAAAATAAGTGCAATTGCAATGATTCCTGCCAATCCACACAATAGCTTCGTACGGCGTACACTTTTGGTCATCTGCTCCGGTGTTAAATGATCTTTGTACTCCTCACATAATTCCTCAACGGTCCCAAATTCTCTATGGATATCTTCCAATGTAGCGAAAGGGTGTTCAACGAGAAAAGCTTTAATGGACGTATTGATGGAGTCTGTAAATCGTTTTTTTTCTTTCGGAACATAAGGAAGTTTATGTTTAAACGTCTTGCAGTATTTTCTAATTTCCCTCTTATTCATGTTCTTCAAAACAATCTCCCTCTTTGCTATCTAACAGAAAATTGACAACGAAAATGGCGGTTTCATACTCTTCACGCATTTCGGCGAGGCGTTTTGCCCCTTCTGATTCAAGGTGATAGTAGACGCGCGTCTGTCGTTTGCCGACTTTTTGCTCATAGCTGGTTATACAGTTGTTGTCTGTCAGTCGATATAGAATAGGATACATGGAACCTTCCAGCAGTGAGAAAAGGCTGTTACTCCGCTTTCGAAATTCCTGCGTAATCTGGTATCCATACATATCCTGTTCTGATAAAAGCTTTAGGATAAGCAACTCTATGACTGCTTTTTTTATGTTATTTGTTAATGTTTTCATGTTGGTACCATCCAATCGTAACTACATTTTACCATATATATTATTTTACTACAATACATAGAGTGTAAATATAGATATTGACAAATATAGTGCAATGTGAATATAATAAAGCTACTATTAAGTCGACATAATTGTGAGTTGCATACTGTAATGTACAATTTGAAGTAATGGCGGTATTGGGATGAATAAAATAGGAAAGGTGATTATGAAAAAAAGAGGATATTTGGTGACAATCTTGTTAGTTATTTGTGCTCTTTCGGCATGTGCAAATACCAAAGGTTCAGAACAGGAACTGAAATCAACAGAGCCAGTAACACAAGAAAATACCTGGGAATCTGATTTGAACCATGATGGAGAATCTGAGATTATCAGCGTATTCACAGAAAAACGAAAAGATGACAACAGTGTAATTCTTTCAGTGGAACAGAACGGAGTTACCTTGCTTGAGCAGGAAGTTCCATGCAACTATGCGTTGGGCGAGCAGTATTATCTAGTGAAACAGGATGGGGAAGATTATCTTATGAGATACAAGCCACTTGTAGATCATGACATGGCATCATGTGATTACGAGGTCTTCAGTATTAGTCCCTCCGGAGAAAAAGAAGTATTGGATGAGGCATCCATAGAAGTGTCTCTTTATGATACTGCAGAAATAAATAAAGACGCTTGGAAGACTTTTGCAGAGAAGGAGAATATCTATTTTGCAGATGCATCTCTTGTGGTAAGTACATTAGAAGGTGAATACTTAAGTGGAAACGTTAATAAGCCTCAGGGCTATGTAGAAACCTTTTCATGGCTGCTCAGTCAACATAAAGAGGGGTTGTCCCTGGAAGAAAATTTAAATGCATTTATTGAAGAAAACAAAGAATATGGTAATTGATTAGGCGGTCGGTTTCGACCGCCTGTTTTTACTTTATAGGAAACTTCAGTTTCATTTATAACAAGCGCATAGAGCAATACGGGGCTATTTTAAATAGTACGTTGTTTTGTCGGAAATAAATTTTATTGTGTCAAACACCTCTTTTATATCATAGGGAACGAAGCACTGCCGGCAGAATCCGGGGAAGAAGATCCGGATGATCCGCACATTTG
>JAUUNJ010000502.1 GCA_030844625.1 Roseburia sp.
CATATAAAATTAAATCAGCAGCTTACCACTATTACCGAAGAAATTGAAGAACTGAAATCAAGGAAAGAGCAGCTAATCTTCCAGGCAAAATGCTCTACTGATAAAGATATGACGAATCTATCCAAGAAATACGACCAGATGAATAACAATCTTGATATCCTGGATTCTCAGGACATCTCGCTCAAAAAACAACTTGAAAAAGATGCCGCCGCTTTCCGGGAAGAAAAATTTCGTCCTGAACCAGAACAATACACAGAATTGCTGGATACCAGAATCCAGATACGTCCTGATTTTCGGGATAAGCTGATTGAACAACTCAAAGGTACTTTCGGTAAATATTACGACTATCACCGTCGTGATATTGTAGCCGATGAGGTGGATTATCTTAATGTGGAAGATCCTGATGTTTTCTCCCATCGTGCATGGGAACTTGAATATCAGAGGAAACAGGAGATGCGGCGAAATCAGCCTGCCAGAGCTAAGAAAAGGTCATATGATATGGAATTATAATCATCATCGAGTAGATAATATGCTCTTACAACTCTCTTGTTTAAAAGGCGTATGGATTTAAAAGTTCCATACGCCCAATTCACTTTAACCAGTTACAATCTGCCATGTTTTCTTGTATAAAACCACATTCATTATAATGCTGAGATTCTTTGTTGCATATCAATAACTTGAACTTTACTATTTTTAAGAACTAATCCATACGAAAAATGAATCGTATTTCCTCCCACTGGTTCAAATTTAACATATTGTCCACATATATTTCTATTACGTTCACCAAATATTTTCTTTATCTTTTCTGGCAATACACTATATATCGGACATGACACATCTATAGTATAAAATCCATTTTTCATAGGATTACCTCTGTCACTAAACCATTCACTTATTGAAATTCTATTACCTGCTACAGATTTACATTGAGCTGTATATTCTTTGCCACGTAATGTAAACATTAATGGGGTTTCCTCTGGAATATTAGAAGATACTTGAAATCTTATCTTTCCATCATTCATTTTCCAGCTCAATGAAGCTTCAATCTTCAATTCCTTTCCATTAATAGGTTGTTTAGGTTCTAATTCCTCGGGCAATGGCAATAAATCTCCCATCTCAACGTAATGATTTTTATAATACCATCTACCATATTTCTGTATAAATCCCCATGATGACAAATAATTGCTGTTTAACTGATCTATAGTAGCATCCGAAAACTGAAATCCTCTTTTTGAATAATCTACTCTTGAATATGCACGTAAAATTTTAATAATTGGTATATGATATTTATTATAGGCATCTATATATGGCAAACATTCAATATCATAAATATTATCCGAAGCATTCTCATAAGATTTTCGACGAGCACATATGAATTCATATATTTTCTCATCAGTAACCTGTTCATTGACTGGTTGTGGCGTAACAGAAAAATAAAAGTCTCCCACTAACGAAGAATATTCCCATGAAAGCTGTTCTTCTCCGTATTGGCTAATTGATATTTCTGACACTTTATTTCTAACAAATTTAAACATTTCTTCAATTTTCAAATTTGGAATAAGCATAGCATCTTTTAAAACTTGTGTATATAATCCATTACTACATTGTCCATCAAATGCACTACAGTCAGCGCTTGTAGAATAAGCAATCATAGTACCTTTAGGTGGATTATTAAATGGCGCAAAGCCTGTTAAAAATCCCCTCCCCATAGCAAAAGGATTATCTCGACATGCATCCAATATACATATTAATGTTTTTCCCTTATATGAAGATGCACCTTCTAACAGCGAATTTAAACAATAACAAGAGACCATTGTCTTGCTTTTATCACTTAACTTTAAATCAATAGGAACGATAAAATTTTTACCGTCGATTTGCATACCATGCCCTGCATAAAAAAATACCCCTACAGCATATTCATCTAATGCCTGTAAAAAATCATTAACAGATTTTTGAATATCTATTAAATTTGCATCCATTATTTTTGTAACATCAAAATTTAATTTATTCAAAATACTAGCAATATCGTCAGCATCATTCTTAGGATTATTCAATTTCCCTACATTTGAATAATCAGAATTACCGATTACTAATGCAATTCTATCCATTATTCTCACCTCTGAAATTATCTTACGTTTTATTTCATAATTAAAAATTTTAAATTCATTTCTTAATATAAATTTTAATCTGTTATTTTGATCATACCACCTTCTTAGCCCATTTTATATAAACTCTTACAAACACTGAAAAGCTCCCGAAGGAGCTTTCCACGCTTTAAATATACACTAATTCTTTCAACACAATCTCTTCTGCAGCATTCCGGGCATTATTTACCGCTCTAACCCATTCCATCTGGTCACGAGCTTTCAATTCTTCCGT
>JAUUNJ010000503.1 GCA_030844625.1 Roseburia sp.
TTGTTTTTTTACTTTATTTTCGTTCTTTCTTTCAAACATTTTTTATTCTCCTTTATTGTATATCACAATTTCACTTTTTATGTTTGTCAATATATTTTTAATGTTTATCGTTAATTTATGACAAAAAATCCCAAGAGCGATGCCAGCATCGATACTCATGCCACAAAAAAGGAGCCACACAGCACTCCTGCTGTGTGGCTCCTTCGATATTTCATTATCCTTCAATCGCAATATATTTGTTTTCTTCTACCGCTTTCTTTGCCTCTTTCTTCGGCACGAACAGCTTTAAGATACCATGCTTAAATTCTGCTTTGACATCCTCCTGCTCAATATCTTCACCGACATAAAAGCTTCTCTGGCAGGCACCGGCATAACGTTCCCTGCGGATGTAGTGACCGCTGTCTTTTTCTTTCTCGTCCTTATCCAGTCCCTTTGCAGCACTAATGGTCAGGTAGCCATCGGAAACAGAAGCCTTAATCTCATCCTTGGTAAATCCCGGAAGATCAATCATCAACTCATATCCATCCTTCTGCTCTTTAATATCGGTCTTCATAATCCTTCCGGCTTTCTTACCGTATAGCTTCTTTTCGGTATTATTCATTTCTTTATCCATATCATAAAATGGAAACTCATCAAACCAGTCATCAAATAAATTCTCTCCAAAAATACTAGGCATTAACATAAGTCATCTCTCCTTTTCTTTCTGCGTCCACGGTCTGTGGATCTCTCATGCTTGTTTACCTTGTTTCTTTGGAACCGGGATGTTTCAGGAACCTTTCGTTCTCTTTTGGTTCCCTTCCTTTGTTCTTGCCTATGTTATAGCACTGTTTGTTAGCACTGTCAATAGGTGAGTGCTAATTATTTGAGATTTTTTTTGCAAACCTTGATTTTACGAGGTTTGCAACACTTTTTCTTCCTTATAATCACCACTTTTTCTTGATTTGACACCATTTTGACACCAATTTTTTTATTTTTGGTGTCAACTAATTGCTACGCTTTCCAGCCTTGTGATTTCACTCTCAATTCTGGACATCTCACTTACATGGTTATATACGTCCATTGTTACATCTATGTGGGCGTGTCCCATAATATATTGAAGAACTTTTATGTCTATCCTCTTTTCTGCCATTCTGGTACAAGCCGTATGTCGCATAATGTGAGCGGATACCGTTGGTAACAATTCAGCATTTCTATGTTCAGTCTTTGCAATTTGAACTTCTTTTTTGTTATATGCGTCTACAATATTATATAAGATATTGTTTATTGCACTAGGCATGAGCGGTCTGCCGGACTTTGCCATGAAAATGAATCCTTTATAACCGTCTATCTCAACATCTTTTCCTTTTTGAAGCATAAAGTTTAATTTCTTTTGTTCTTCAAATGCTCTTTGTACATCTGATGTCATAGGGATAGTTCGGATTCCAGAATCCGTCTTTGGCGTGGAAATATGGAATTTATAGCCATCTCCTAAATCTTTATAAATCAACTGATGGTCAATACTTACCGCTTTTGTTCTGACATCTACATCTTCCCAAGTCAATCCAATCAGTTCTCCGCACCTTACACCAGTTCCTAACATGATTCTGAGCATTGGATAGTAGGTGTTGTATACTTGATTATTTTTCACAAATTCCAGCATTTTTTCCTGTTGTAAAACTGTTAAGGCAATACGTTCTTCTGCCTGTCTACCATAATCACTGATAGAAAACTTTGCCGGATTCTTGCGGATAATATCATCATCAACAGCCATTTCCAGTGCCGGATAAATCATATTGTTAATAAATTTTATTGTAGAATATGCGTATCCTGCTTTAGAAAGTTTTGAGTAAAACGATTTGATGTGTGATGGTAAAATCTGAACAACCTTGATGTTTCCAATTTCGTCTTTGACACGATTCTCCCATGTTTTCAGATAATTTGCTCTAGTAGATTCTTTCAGCTCCCTAGTGGACATATATCTTTCAAACAATTTATTAAGAGTAAGTTTTTTGATTGCTCCATCAGTTAAAATGTTATCTTCCAAGTCTTTTGCAATCTGCTTTTCCTTTTCCCTTAATTCCGGTAAATCCTTTGCATATACTGTCAGACGTTTTCCGCTTCTTATATCTGTATAACGGTAACTGTATCTACCATCTTTACGCCAGCTTTCGCCCTCTCTTAATTTTCTTCCTTTATGGTCTTTTCTGCTATTTGCCATGAGAAACATTCCTTTCTGTAATAGCCCCCTTTTTTGTTCTCATGACGTGGTTATGTCTATAAATATTATACCATATATCACAAGAAACATAAATGAAAAAGGGTGTTATTCTTCCAATAGGTAATTGCGAAACTCGCGATGCTCGTTCGCAAACTTGAATCAAAATAGAA
>JAUUNJ010000504.1 GCA_030844625.1 Roseburia sp.
AGAGACGTCTCTCCTCCTCAAGTTCATCCGGGTCAACTGCCATAATGCTCATATATCCTGGAAATAATCCATCCTCCATTCCACACAAAAACACATTGGGGAATTCTAACCCTTTTGCACTGTGAACCGTCATGAGAACAACATAACTGCTGTCCTCACTCAGATTATCTATCTCAGCCACAAGAGCCACTTCCTCCAAAAATCCTGCCAGCGTAGGGTTTTCAGTGTTTTCCTCATACTCTGTGACTTTACTGATTAATTCGTCTATATTTTCAATTCGTCCATTTGCCTCGTCAGTATTCTCTGCTGCCAACTCTGCCACATATCCGGTTTCGGCAAGAATATCATCCACCAGTTCCTTAATAGACTTTTCGTCCTGTTCATCTTTAAAAGATTCAATCAAATCTGTGAATTTTTTAATCTTACCTGCTGCTCTGGATAATTCTGGGATATTTTCCACTTCCAGCAACGCATCATATAGATCCATTCCATATGCATCTGCAAAATCCTTTACCCTGTTAATTGAAGTTGCACCAATACCGCGCTTTGGCACATTAATCACTCTCTCGACTGCAATATCATCTGTGGCGTTACTTATAATTCTAAGATAGGCAAGAACATCCTTGATTTCTTTTCTCTGATAGAAATTCTGCCCACCAATAATCTTATATGGAATATTCTTAATCATCAGTTTTTCTTCCAATGCTCTGGACTGGGCATTAGTTCTGTACAAAATAGCAAAATCATTGTAATCTGCTTTTCCATAATCTACCAGTTCTTTTATATTAGATGCAACCATATCAGCCTCGGCATATCCATCCTCAGCCTGATAAAGATCAATCTTATCTCCCTGTTCATTGTCACTCCACAGTGTCTTGTCCTTACGTCCATGATTATTGTGAATCACCGCATTCGCTGCATCCAGAATATTCTTAGTGGAACGATAATTCTGTTCCAGCTTAACCACCCTTGCATTGGCAAAATGCTTTTCAAATTGCAGAATATTTGAAATATCCGCACCACGGAATTTATAAATGGACTGATCATCATCTCCCACAACACATAAATTTTTATGCTTGGATGCCAGAAGTCTTATAAAGGCAAACTGGGCGGCATTGGTATCCTGATACTCGTCAACCATAATATAGTGAAGCCTGTCCTGATAGCTTTCAAGTACCTCCGGACATTGCGTGAAAAGCTGAACTGTTTTCATAATCAGGTCATCAAAATCCAATGCATTATTTTTCTTTAATGCCTCCTGATAATTATTATAAATTTTTGATAGATTCAACTGTCTGAAATCGCTCTGTGCCATCTGTGACACGTCACCTGTAGTGATAAGCTTATTCTTAAAATCAGAAATTTTGCCAAGCACTGTATTTTCCTTATACATTTTTGGATCAAGATTCAGATTTTTGATTACATCCTTCAAAAGCCTTTTCTGATCATCTGTATCATAAATTGTAAAGTCATTGCTATAACCTATTCTGTCTATGTATCTTCGAAGTATTCTTACACATGCTGAGTGAAATGTACTTACCCAGATCTGCTCTGCACCAAATCCCACAATTTTATTTACTCTGTCTCTCATCTCACCAGCAGCCTTATTGGTAAAAGTAATCGCCATAATATTGTATGGGGCTACGTGCTTTTCTTCAATAAGATAAGCAATTCTATGAGTAAGAACCCGCGTCTTTCCCGAACCGGCACCCGCTAAAATCAACAGTGGTCCCTCTGTGTGGTAAACAGCAAGCTGCTGCATATCGTTAAGAGTTTCATATATGTTATTCATTGTATCCATCCTTTTCGTACTTTATATGATTTATCCGTGCATTTTCTGCAAAAACTATTTTTGCACACGGTTTATTGCAATTTAAACTGCATTTTCTATTCTAGCATATCCGAAATATAATTCAAATCCTTTTCGAACATTTATTCCCATAGCACTGCTATTTTCGGAACAAAGAGTTCGCTTGTGACCAAGGCGCAGATCCTTAAGAATAACTACCTTTCCGCGCTTCTGTAATCCTTGGAAGCATTTTAATATAATAAGGAATTCAAAGGAATTTCTTATTATATTAAAAAAGAGCAGCCTTCCGGCTGCTCTCCCCTGAAAGAAAAAATTATTTATTTGACTGTAATTTTCTTTTGCTTTGACCATTTGCCATAAACCTTATTTCCTTTCGTATCTAATTTATAGGCTCTGACTCTAACATATAATTTCTTCTTGTTCTTAAGTTTTTTTGATTTAACAATTACTTTAACTTTCTTAATCACTTTTTTAACAACTGCTTTCTTGTTCTTCTTGGCATCTTTCTTTGACTTGTAGATAGCTACCTGAT
>JAUUNJ010000505.1 GCA_030844625.1 Roseburia sp.
GTATTAAGATGCTTCAGGTCCATGCCATTTTCCTGTAAAATATGTTCAGCACCAGCGAAAAGAATAATTTGAGATTCATATTTACGGAAATAACGATCCGGATCTTTGGAACTTTTATAATGGTCATCGTAAATTTTATTTTTCTGATATTGTTTGGCATATTTTAGCATTTCTCGAAGATGACGTATCTGAGACTCGAGAGAAACAACAGAGGTATTTACCTCTTTTTGCTGCATATGTAACAAGGCTATGCGGTCTTCAAGTCCTGAAAAATTATGTAGATTATGTGTGAGCATCTTGTTATATTCAGCAGAGACAATTTTTAAATTTTCCTTATTTGCCCATTTCTGAAGTCCAATGTTTCCTGCTATATTGGGAGTGTTGGTGTCTATTAACTTATTACGAACAGAAGGAACAGTAGTTCTGTGAAGCTTATTATTAATGCGTTCTTTGATACGTTCCTTAGTAAAGTTTTTTCCTAAAGATTTAGCACTTCCACGCACTGGACGGGACATATCGGGAGAACGAAAGGTAATGTATTTTCTGCTGTTTTCGCCAAATTCTGCGTTTTTTATTTCATATCCTTTAGCTTCCATAAATGTAAGAAATTCTGAATAAGTGGAAACGATTCGGATTGTCTGGTTTATATCTTTTCGCAGCTGCGTTTTTTTACTGGATTCAGATTTATTTGCAGCCCATTCATTGTATTTCATTCCCTTTTTACCATTTGGCATAATTGTGGACAGGTTATGTTCCTGGCATAAAGTGTCGCTGAGATTTCGTATTTTCCAGTAATTCTTTTTACAGTCATGGTAATGAGAAAAAGTGATGTTATCTGCAGAACAGAAAATTAAATGGTTATGTACATGACCTTTATCAGTGTGTGTTGTCAGAACATAGGAGTATTTTCCCTCCAGCAAGCGATCCGCAAGTTCTCTGCCGATTTGATGGGCTTCTTCATAGGAAACTTCACCAGGGGAAAATGCCTGAATCAGATGAAATGCCTTATTTGTATTGTGCGGATCTCTGCAGTCATGTGTATGATCCAAAGTGTATTTAAAGTCAAGAGCGGCTGTTTCGGGAGAGCAGGCAAAGGAAGAAATATATAGATTCTGGTCAGTTTTATCTGGATTGCAGATGTATTCTATTGCTTTATCAACGGTTGTTTTGATACCATGGATTTTTGTAACTGCCATATTTTTTCCATTAACTCCTTTATATCGTCCAGGTCCTTTGGATAAACTGTATTGGTACTGTTTATACGATGGGTGATCTGATTCAAATTGCTGCTGATATTGCCCAGCAGGGTATTCATTTTTCGGATATGAGAGTAGTCTACTTCATATACAAATCCATATAAGATCATTTTCCGTAGAAAGGCAGATTTGCTTTTCATCCTGGAAAGACGATATTTTTCTTCTAAAATGTATTGTTCGTCATCATTCAAATAAAATTGTACGGGATGAATTCTGGTACGTTTGCTCATTGAAATCCTCCAATTCGTTTTTTTCTATAAAAAAGAGTACAAAAAAACTGTCTAACCAGTTCGGCTATGACAGTTATATTACT
The DNA here is from genome assembly GCA_030844625.1 of Roseburia sp. Lineage (GTDB taxonomy): Bacteria > Bacillota > Clostridia > Lachnospirales > Lachnospiraceae > Eubacterium_G. Next base: position 1,570 of record JAUUNJ010000505.1, read on the forward strand.
TGGCTGTATGATGTTTTGGACAGATGTGTCTACAGTTTATTTTAACAGGAGTAGGCAGAAGCGTCAAATTAAGAAATTATAAAATATGAGAGGGCCAGGGATACTCCCTGATACATTTTGGTAGAATGAACCGGAAAGGGAATTTGACAAAATGAGCCAGTTGTCATGACACTGGCAGTGCTTGCTTCTTTTGGGGTGTAGCCTGCAAAGCAGGCTATGCAAAAGCTATAAAACATAAATGGAACTGTGAGAAGTGGTTGAGAATATAATCCTGATAGCGTATAATCAGAGCAAGAAATCGTGAGTGAGGGATAAATTTGAAACGTGAGGAAATTTTTCAATATGTGAAAGAGCAATATGGAACGGAACCGGAATATTTATGGAAAAAAGATCCTGATTCTGCGGTGCTTCGACATAAAAATGGAAAATGGTATGCTATAATTATGGCAGTGGAAAAGAAAATACTGGGATTAGAAGAAGATGGAAACATTGACATCCTGGATGTAAAATGTGATCCTGATCTGGTTGGGATGATTATTCAAACGTATGGATTTTTACCGGGGTATCATATGAATAAGCAACACTGGATTACGATTCTTCTGGATGATTCTGTCAGTGAAGCTAAGACGCTGGATTTTCTGGATATGAGTTATGATTTAATTGACAGTGGGAAGTAATAAAAATTAAAAAGGAAGCCTTTCAGAAAAATCTCTGATCGGCTCCCAGGTATTTATTCTGGATATGTATAAGTTGATCTTTGCAATAGGATATT
>JAUUNJ010000506.1 GCA_030844625.1 Roseburia sp.
TATAATAGAATCCAAAGGTTAGTCCCCCTGCACCCGAAAACAAATCAATAATTCTCATATTTTCTCCTATATAGGCATTTATAACCAATACATTCCCCAATATTTAAGTTCGCCTTTTTTATCTGTATTTCAGAATATTGGAAACCATCTAATTGACGCCTATTGTTACTTCTTTCTATCTGTATTTTTGCAAACTACGCTATCGGTTCTGCGACTGCCAATATCTTCATAACTAGTACCGCATAGCCAATCTACTTTTGTTTTTATATCACATACACTTCAAGTGCCATCGTTCAGAACATATGTGGTTTTGTCTGATATTCATAATTGATAAATAAATACAAAATTCCAAAATAATTTTACCACAATTCTCACAATTTCTCCACTATAATATCTTTGTCTTTTGCACCGATATAGTTTCACCTCATGTTAATTCAATTTACACCCACCTCCATCCATGATAAAATCATCTTAATTGGAGGAATATGCAAATGAACTATTTAAACGATTACGATGAAACAGACCCTATCAGCATCGAAAACTATTCTCAGCAGTTAATAGGAAAGTCTTTCTATGATGTTTTGCAAGAAGATATTGAACGCCAAACTTTTATTAGTGAAGATACTGAATATGCTGCAAGCCACGAAAATAGAAACCGCAAAGGTGGTTTGGGCGAACTAATTGAAGAATGCTTTTTTCATTATAAGTGTAATAACGACTCTCTTCCTGACTTTGATAAGGCTGGATGCGAATTGAAAGTTACACCATATAAGATTAACAAGAACGGTTCCCTGTCATCAAAGGAACGTCTTGTAATTACAATGATAAATTATATGGATGTCGTACACGAAACCTTTGAAACAAGCCATTTATGGAATAAATCCAAATTGATATTATTGATTTATTATCTGTGGCTACCAGAAATGGACCGTTTACAATACAAAATAAATTATGCAAAATTATTTACTCCACCTGCAAGCGATTTAAAAATAATTAAAAAGGACTTTGAAACCATTTTGAATAAAATCAAATCTGGATTAGCACATGAATTATCCGGCTCTGACACGCTATATTTAGAAGCATGCCCTAAAGCTTCTAATGCTAGTGTAACCAGACCGCAACCATGTAGTGATATTCCGGCTAAACCACGTGCATTTGCATTCAAAACTTCCTATATGACTTACGTTTTGAACAACTATCTTGTTCCAAATAAATCGACTTATGCACCAGAAGCAATTATGCCTAATGACAGCAATATACCATTTGAAGAATATGTTCAAAACAAAATTTCTAAGTACAAAGATTATTCGACTGATGAATTATGTGAAATATTTGATGTTAACATTGAGAAAAAACCTAAAAATCTCGAGGCTATGCTTGCATATCGTATTCTTGGAATTAAAGGTAATCATGCATCAGAATTTGAAAAGGCTGGTGTTGTAGTTAAAGCAATTCGCATAGAATCTAATAATTCAATCAAGCAGCATATGTCATTCCCAGCCTTCAAATTCAAGGAACTGATTGAGGAAACTTGGGAAACATCATCCTTCGGCAATTATCTTGCTGACACTAGATTTTTCTTTGTTGTGTATAAATATGATAGTACGAACTCTCTACGGTTAAAGGGCTGTCAATTCTGGAATATCCCATATAAAGATTTACAAGTCGATATAAAATCTGTATGGGAAAAGACCGTACAAGTTTTGAAAGAAGGTCTGAAAATAGAAATTATAAATGGCAGAAAAACAAATAATTTTCCTAAATCATCTGAAAATCCTATTTGTCATGTTCGTCCTCATGCGAAAAATGCAAACGATACCTATGAATTACCTACAGGCGGAAATTATCCAAAACAATGTTTTTGGCTTCATAGAAATTATATTAAATCACAATTGAATAAATCCTTTTTTGATTAAGTAGAATAACTCCCATTCACACTGATATGTGCATTTGGGAGTTATTTCATATTATCTCACACAAAACTGTGTGTCAATATAGTCACTTGAATCAAGAACTATTTCTCCGCTTGCATACTTAACACGGATTTTCCTTTCTGCTTCTTCGACCGAATCAGCTTCTACAAATATTGTCCTCGTCAATTCTTCTGTTACCATTACAGCAAATGTTTTCATACCGTCTCCTATCGTTCGTTATCAATTATTCTGTTAAGTGTATTTCCCATTCTTGTCACCATAGGAACAACCAAAGCATTACCCATACAAAAATATCTAAAGCTCTCAGGCATTCCAGTATTCGTCCAATCATCGTCAAAACCTTGAATTCTCTCTGCCTCAACAGGTGTTAACAATCTTAATCTCCCACTTCCTGGATCTTGAAT
>JAUUNJ010000507.1 GCA_030844625.1 Roseburia sp.
GCTGCCTTTTTATTTAGCCGAATATTTGTTTTCTTTCTAATGGTTGCATTACAGGTTGTTACATTTGTAATGATTGCCTATAATGCTTCGGAATACAAATATTTATCTTATATAGTCACATTTCTGCAATTTCTTCTTGTGGTCGATATTGTCAATGATAAATCGGATCCTACAATGAAACTTATATGGGTTATTTTTATTATGTTTGTACCTGCACTGGGAACACTTATGTATTTGTACTTCCGGCTTCAACCGGGTTCTCTGATTCTTAAAAAGCGCCTTGAAAGCATTGATACAAGATCTGAACGCTATTTACAACCGGATCAGAATTTATATAACGATTTGCAGATTCAGGATAAGCAGGTGTCTATGATTGCCAAATATGTTTACGACAATACCGGCTGCCCTGTTTATCGAAATACGGACGTTACATATTTTAATTGTGGCGAAGCCAAATATAAAGCACTGGTGGAACAGTTGGAAGAAGCCCAGGATTTTATTTTTATGGAATATTTTATTGTTGAAGAAGGGCGCGTATGGAATTCCATTTTAAGAATACTTGAGAAAAAGGTACAACAGGGAGTGGAAGTCCGTGTTATGTATGATGGACTTTGTTCTCTGACAAAGCTTCCAATAGGTTACTTTAAGAAGTTAAGAAAAAAAGGGATTAAATCTAAAACATTTGCTCCGGCAAGACCTTTTTTTACAACCCAGCAGAATAACAGAGATCACAGAAAAATACTTGTTATTGATGGAAAAGTAGCATTTACCGGTGGAATTAATCTTGCAGATGAATATATGAATGTGGTAGATAAATTCGGTTACTGGAAAGATACGGCAGTCATGCTGAAAGGTGATGCCGCCAGAAGCTACACTTTAATGTTTCTGCAAATGTGGAATGTAAGTGAAAAGACCATTGGTAATTTTGACAGGTATCTTGATGTGGATATACCGATGCAATATCCAAACAGCGGATATGTAATCGGATATGGAGATGATCCTTTTGGCAAGGAACGTATCGGTGAATCTGTATATTTACATATTATCAATACCGCCAACAGATATCTACATATTGTTACACCATATCTTGTGATTGACAATGTAATGATGTCTTCCCTCAAGTTTGCTGCCAAAAGAGGTGTGGATGTGAAAATCGTTATGCCGGGTATTCCTGACAAGGCATATGCTTATTGTCTGGCACGAACTTATTACAACGAACTGATTGAAGCAGGGGTTGAAATTTACGAATATACACCGGGATTTACCCACGCAAAAATGTTTATCAGTGATGATGAGAAGGCAACTGTAGGAACAATAAATCTGGATTACAGAAGTCTGTTTCTGCATTTTGAAAACGGATGTTTTATATATAAAAACAAAACTATTCTGGAAATAGAAGATGACTATCAGCAGATGATTCTGGAATCAAAAAAAGTGTCATTAATGCAATGCCGAAACAGACCTCTATATTATAAAGCATGCGGAAAACTTTTACGGCTGCTTGCACCACTCATGTAAGCCGCACAGCAGGAAAGGAAGCGCGAACGAAGTGAGCATTTACTTTCCTGTGCGGCTTAGTGAGAAAAACGGTGAGTGCGAAGCACGACAGACACGAAGTGTCTGGTTTTTCGAACTAACATGAATCAATCAAAGTGGTGAGAAGAACACAGACACGAAGTGTCTGGTTTTTCGAACTAACATGAATCAATCAAAGTGGTGGGAAGAACACAGACACGAAGTGTCTGGTTTTTCGAACTAACATGAATCAATCAAAGTGGTGAAAAGAGAAAAATAAAAGAAGAATAAATTAACCCCCTTTGCATATATTTTAGTAATTATATATGCAAGGGGGATTTTTTATGGATTTTGATGTATATAAAGACATAGAAAAGAGAACAAACGGGGAGATTTACATAGGGGTAGTAGGTCCCGTACGAACCGGAAAGTCAACATTTATTAAAAACTTTATGGATATTGCTGTAGTTCCTAATATTACAGATGGGAATGAGGTAAAAAGGACATTGGATGAACTGCCTCAGTCATCCTCAGGAAAGACCATTATGACCACAGAACCCAAATTTATTCCTAACAATGCAGTTGGGATAAAAATCGGTGGAAAAGCCAATGTTAAAGTTAGATTGATTGACTGTGTGGGCTTTATGGTAGATGGAGCAACAGGTCATATGGAAGAGGAAAAGGAGCGTATGGTTAAAACTCCCTGGTTTGATTATGAAATTCCTTTTTCCAAGGCTGCTGAAATCGGTACCCAAAAGGTTATATCAGAACATTCAACAATCGGTGTTGTGATTACCTGCGACGGAAGTTTCAC
>JAUUNJ010000508.1 GCA_030844625.1 Roseburia sp.
AAAAATACCTACTATTCTGCTGATTTAGATGGAACGATAATACTGATAGATAGTCGTACTCCCCCGGAGGAGGGGCAAGGCTTTTTTTAGCAGGTGCTCGTGGCTATTATGAAAAAAGGGGAAAATTGACACGGCGATACCTCCAAGATACCGCCGTATCCTTAAAAAAGGGCGACTTTAATACACCCTCCGTATTCTTATTTTTCAAAAGAAAACGGCGGTCTGAAATTTGTTATTTCAAAACCGCCGTAAGGCTACTGTATTTTGTTTTGGCGCACGAATATCCAGCCACCGAAACAACGGTTTTTTTTATTTCCGCTGGGTGGCTATATTCTTATCGTAAAGTTTACAGAAAATCTTCTACGCGATGCTGCTCTATTATTTCTTTTCCAATAAGTGTAATTGCTCTTTTAGGACACTGGTTAATACATCGATAGCACATGGTACATTGATCATGAGCCTGAACACTATTATCAATTATAGAAATGTTTTTCATCGGACAAAGTTCTGCACACTTTCCACAGCAGATACAAGCGTTGGAATCAATATGTAATTGATCTGTGTATGAGCGTGTTTTGTTGTAAAACCATAGTCTTTGTCCCAATAACCCCGCAATGTGGTAAAGCACATTTATTCCTTCCTGTGGAGGGTGGTTCTCTTTTAATTGATGTGCCGCTTTTATTAACTTATTTGTGGCATCTTTTATGAGCTTTTGATTTTGGGGTATTGACCTTTTTAGTGTCTTAACATCACAAATACAATCCGGCATTTTAATGTGAAGCCCTCCGATGATATGAGCCCCATATTTTTTCATCAGCCTGGAAGCAAGTCCAGCTCCATCCCCACTAAATAGTCCCATAGTCGCAATAAAAAAAATCTTTTTCCCATACCATACGGTATGATTTTTCACAATAAAATCTCGGACAATTTTGGGGAGATTACTATAATAAATCGGATATGCCAAAATAATTTCTTGATGCTGGTTTATAGCTGCTAAAATCGAATTATCTTCTATCGAAATGATAGGGGAACCAGGAGCATATACTGATACAAACTTCTTTATGCAATATTCCGTATTTCCTGTACCGCTAAAATATATTCCAATCATTTTAGTCCCCTGCTATTTTCAAAAATGAAAGAGCAAAAATATCCATATAATCAATTACTTTTTGCTTCCAGTTTCCGTTGTAAGAAACATTATTCATTGTTGCCAAGGATGTCAGTCCATGTATAAAAGCCCACAATGCAATAATGACATCAGTTTGTTTTTCCGCTGGATAGTTTACACGGCTCAACAGTTTAGAAACAACAGTTTTATAAATGACAAATGGCCGAAAATTTTCTGCATCTGAACCCAAAAAAGTTAGATCTATTTTTGCATTGGATTGAGAATATATAAACGAAAAGTAATGTGGATTGTCTACGAAAAACGAAACATAAGCAACCCCCATATTTTTCAAAAGTTCTGGAGTATTTTCATAATTGAGAATAACTTCATCCAGCATTTGCGAAAATTGATCCGTAATGTGTTGTTGCATAGCATCCAATAACTCTTCTTTACTCTGAAAGTGGCTATATGGAGCGGCATGGCTTACACCACAGGCCGCAGCTACTTTACGGAGAGAAAAGGAATATAATCCTTCAGAATTAACAATTTCAATCCCTTTTTCAATTAGGGCGTTTCTTAAATCCTTATGATGATATTGCTTTTTAGTCATAACTGTACCTCCAAAAATCTTTACGCTGTCTACATTATATCTTATTATCTTTACACTGTCAAGTTTTGCGGTGTAGATAATTCAAGATATATATTACCGGAAAATGTAAAAGTAAAATACAGTGTAAGTCTCCATGCTAAAAGCAAATTAGGATTTTCTACTTTGACATTAAATGTGTTCGTTATGCAAATTCTTGTTGCACTATACTTTTCAATTTTGCAATCGGTATAATCAAGCCTATCGACCGGCATAATAAGGTTATTCCTTTGTGCAAATCGGCACGATAGAATATACTTGAGGTGAATGATTATGCCGATTGATGATTTGACTGCCTTAGGGCAAAAAATGCGGGAAGCCCGAAAGAAAAAAGACCTGACACAGCAGGAGCTTGCGGATCTGAGCCATGTATCTGTCAAGCAGATCGCCAGCATTGAAAAGGGACAAATCAATCCGTCCTATTTGATTTTGAAGGCATTGGCAAAGGTGCTTCCGCTCTCTCTGGACACTCTGATCAATCCAGATGTTTCTCCAGAAGATGAGGGAGCCAATCAGATGAAGATGCTTTATTGCAGCTGTCCGTCAGAAATGCGTGAAACCCTCTTG
>JAUUNJ010000509.1 GCA_030844625.1 Roseburia sp.
TGATTCATATTAGAAAAAAGGTGAAGAAATGTCCAGACAAACACGAACAGACCAGAGAAGACAAAGTGCGGGCAGGCAGGTCCGTCAAAGGGTGCCGGAACAAACCGGGCAAAGAAGTACAAGACAGACACCGGCACAGAGTCAGGAAAGACCACGAACAACGGCAACAGGCAGACTGAATGCCATACGTCAGAGACGTATCCAGAGCAGAAGGATGATGGTAGGAATATCATTCGTTGTGATAGCCTTTTGTATTGTGGTAGGTGTTCAGATGATCCAAAAACATAATACATTAAAGAAACTTCAGGAGCAGGAAAGCAAGCTTACAGAACAATATGAACAGGAACTGGAGCTGTCTAAGGAATTGAAGGATCAGGAATCCTATGTTAAGACAGATGATTATGTGGAAGAGATGGCAAGAAGGTTAGGACTGCTATATCCGGATGAAGTTATTTTTAAACCTGAAGAGTAAAAAATCTGTCTTTACAGTTTATCCTGTGGATGAACTGTAAAGACAGATTTTTTTAAAATTAATAAAATTATATAAAATATTCATGGGAATTCTTATTTTGGTTGATGTCGAAAACTCTAATGTTTTTGATACATTGTTTTGACAAAAAAATTATTTGACACTCTGTATACTATCTGTCGTAATTATTTAAATCAAAAGGAGGACGTTATGAAACAGAAGGTATTAAAACCCGTTCTGTTACTAATGATAGGTGTTGTGATGTGTACAATTCCCATGCTGGGATATTATCCGATGGCAGAAAGCTGGTATGCTTCGCTGTGTGCCATAAGGTTTATGCCGGCGGCAGCTCTGCCAATTATGCTTGCCGCCGTGTTTAATTATGGAGGAATACTGGCAGCAATGAAATACGGTGCAATGATGGCAACCACAGGATTATGTATTGGGCAATACAGAAGAATGTCAGCCAATTTTAATCCCTTTATTGCCTCTATAATAACTACTTTGATTACATTGTCATTGGAGGCAACAGACTGGGCGATGAATGGAATGGTAATACGGGAACTATATGGTCTGGCTCCAATTATTATGCTGACATGGTCAACTACAATTATTTTTTCATATTTTATAAGAAAGTTTATGTGGTATGAACCCAAAAACAATAATTATTTTTCAGAAATTAACAGACAGCAGTTGATAAAAAATGATGGAATGATGCGAACTTCTGCAGCGTTTAAAAATCTGGCTGTGAAAATACAGAAGATGTCAAATATAGAAGCACAACCCGGACTCACGCTGGAGGGAACCATTGAACAGGAAATAGATGGAAGTCTCTGCAGAGGGTGTGAAAATGGTCAGATACAGTATTTAGAGAGAGCGAGGCTTAATTATCTGTGGTATAATAAAATGCTGGAGACAAGAGAGGCAATGGCCATTCAGCTCAATGAAATGGCAGATATTATGGAATATTATACCAGACCGGTATATGATGAACGAAAAGTACTGTTTGGGGTAGAAGATTATTTAAAACACCGCTTAAGGGAACGTAAAATTGTCACTAAAAAGATCGGCATATGTGAAAATGGAAAGGGGAGAATTGAGGCAAGAATTTCTGCAAAAAAGAAAAAGAGATCAGATGTAAAAATAGAGTTAATAGAAAATGTGGTTTCTGAAGCCGTTGGAAGAAAAATGAGAATTTCTTCAAAGGACATTATGGAATTCACAAATGAATTTAATGAGTATCTTTTTCTGGAAGAAGTAAATTTTATGACAATCAGTGGTTCGGCAAGGCGTACCAGAGAAGATCAGGAGTGTTCCGGTGATAATTTCACCTTTATGGAAATGAACAGTGGACAAACTTTTATGAGCATATGCGATGGCATGGGTTCCGGACCAAGGGCGCAAAGTTATAGCGAAATGGTAATTGATTTGCTGGAACAACTGTTGGAAAGTGGATTTGGAGAAAGTACAACATTAAAGCTGATTAATTCCGTACTTTTAACCGGAAATCAGTGGCAGGAGCCGGCTGCGGTAGATATGGCGTTAATAGATCAATATTCAGGAATCTGCCAGTTTTTAAAGATGGGGGCGGCATGTACTTATATTAAAAGAGGAAATTGGGTAGAATGCATTAAATCAACATCCCTTCCTATGGGCGTTTTGGATGAAGTTGATGTAGAAACAATAACAAAGAAGTTATATGATGGAGATTTTGTTATAATGATTTCGGATGGTATTGTGGATTCGTTGCAATTTGAGGATAAGGAAGAAGCGATGGGAAGAATCATTATGGATATTAAAACCTCAAGTCCAAGAGAAATGGCACTGGAGATACTTA
>JAUUNJ010000510.1 GCA_030844625.1 Roseburia sp.
TGTAACATTCTTGCAACTGAATTATATCCGTCTGAAAAAGTTCAAACGAATTCCATTTACTTATTCCGACGATAATTTTATTCAACAAGTTCAAAAGAACTTGGAGGATGGACGATATTTGTTATTAATACTAAATGAGCACTTTGTTGAGGATAGCAGAATACACACTAGTGTTGTCCACTATCACGATTGGCTTATCTATGGTTATGATAATGAAGCAAATACATTCCTACTCCATGGTTACTATGGTTCAGAGAAATACCCCAGAATATATGGATCTATAGAAGTATCCTGCGAAGATGTAAAAAGAGGCGTTTTTTATGCTTTAAATGAACGACATATGTACAAAGACAAAAGGATAAATATGGATAATCATATCTTTTGGCCCAAGGAGGATATTGAGGAAAAAATAACGAAAAAGGCTGTACGTAAAAGTTTAAAACGATATATTTCTAAGTTTGCCATCATACCGTTATCAATTTTTTGTACAGGCGAAAATGCTATGAGTCAATATAGAAAATATATTCATAAGATACAAGAGCTTTTTGATAATCCAAATAATAAAGAAATAGATATCAGACCTTTCAGCTTTTGCCTAGAACACAAAAAGATTATCCAAATGGCCTTAAAGCAATACTCGAATAATCCCGAGGCGGCAGAGAATTACGGAAAACAGGTTGTAGATCATTTTGATAAAATTTTAAAGCTACTTACTAAATTCAAAGTACATCAGGATGTCAAAATTATTGGTCAGGTTGTGAAACATATGGATGAGGCGCAGGAACATGAAATAAAAATCCTATCTGATTTTCTAATGGAAACATGAGCTCATAATGAAAAAAATGTGCGTTTTCAATACGATGAAAACGCACATTTTTCATTACCAATTGGGATAATGTCGTTGAATTTTTTAGCTACACATTAATCAGATTTTTATGAATATATATAATGAATAAATATATTTTATTCTACAAAAATGTTTGACAAAAATGGATTTAAATAATATAATAATATAAAGATCAGAATAATTGTTGCAAAATCCTAAAAACATAGAATTGGTGGTAAATAGATTAGATTTGAAAGAAGGTGATTCTTAGTATATTTGGATAATAACTCGAATTTTCATAAAAACTAACAAAATAAATTTAAGGGATGCTTATGAGTAAAAATGATGTAATCGATAATGTGAAATACTTACTGTCTCATTGGTGCAAATGGAACAAAAAAAGCTTTCTCTATGTTGCTATACGTATTCCGGCCCTCATAGTGGTTCCTATTTTAATAGCATATGTACCTAAATTAATTTTAGAATGTATTGATCAGAAGGTGGCAATCGGGCAATTTATAATTTATCTGGGTTGCTTAAGTATTCTTATTGTATTAGGGTCTTGGATAGCGCCTTATATGCAGCAAAAATTAGATGGCGTTGGCCAGATTTTTCGAATGCGTTATGCTGTTAAACTCTTTAATAAAACTATGTCTCTTGATTATGTGGATATAGAAAGTATGCATGGCAGAGAAAAGCTGGAAAGAAGCAAGGTTTTCACAGATGCTTTCTATAGTGGCGCTCAGAGCTTCTGCGATATACTTTGCCAGTTTGGGCAGAGTATTGTAGGAGTGATTTCATCCATGCTGCTTTTATATAAATTACCGTTTCTAATGATTATAAATATTATTGTGGCATGCCTAACGGAGTTCCTTTTATATCGGATTGATTATAAATCAGATATAAAAACGCGAGATGGCATGAGCAGTATGGATCTGAAATTTAATTATTTTGATAGAATGAGTCATGATTTTAAATCTGGTAAGGATATTAGGCTTTATTCAGCGGGTGAATGGCTCCTACATGTTTTAGCAGGCCTGTTAAAGAAATATACAAAAATTATAAATGAATATTTAAAAGTATCTTTTTCAGTAAATTCTGGGCGAGCATTTGTGATTGCAATTCGTGATATGATTTCCTACGCATTTCTTATTTATTCCGTGTTGCAAGACACCATCAGTATTTCTGATTTCATATTTTATTTTGCTATCATTGCCGGTTTCAGCGGTTATGTTTCACTGCTCAATGAACAATATAATCAACTGTTAAGGTGTTCATTGGAATGCTCTAAATACAGAGAGTATATTGATATACCGGAAAAGGGTACGGAAGGTGTTTTGTGCCCAATAAATGAGCGTTACAAAATTCAATTTAAACAGGTATCCTTTCGATATGAAGATGCAGAAAAGGATACTCTGCAAAACATTAATTTTACTATTGACCCTGGTGAAAACATTGCAATAGTGGGTGAGAATGGTGC
>JAUUNJ010000511.1 GCA_030844625.1 Roseburia sp.
TGCTCAACATTGCCATAGAAAAGCAGAGGGAAGAGCAGGACATATTATATTTGCTGCAGGATATGAGGGCGTTTGAACTTTATGGTACTGTGGCAGCAGTTGTAAGTATCTGTGATTCCATAAACTATATCACGGACTATGATGAACTGGTTCAGGTTTTCAAACTGGTGAATAATTATCTGGACCCAAATGGAATTTTTATTTTTGATTTGAAAACTAAAAACTATTATAAAAACATTGGAGAAGCCATCATTGCCGAAGATAGAGATGAATGCAGTTTTATATGGGACAATTATTTTGATGAGGGCGGCAATATCAACGAATATCAACTTTCTGTATTTGTAAAAGGTGATGACGGAAGATATGACAAATTTACCGAGGAGCATTATCAGAGAGCATATTCATTAAAGGAAATAAAGAGTGCACTTAATGAGGCTGGATTAGAATTTGTGACGGCATATAATGCTTTTACAAAGGAAAAGGCAAGCCAAGAACATGAAAGAATTTATGTGATAGCACAGGAAATAGAAAAAGTGGACCGTGGACAATAAGATTGCGAATTCTTCACTGTTAGTTTTTTACTAATAGGACCACCAATGAGATGAGGAGGAATATTATTTATGGATTATATCGTTAGAGCAACAGCGGCAAATCAACAGATCAGGGCATTTGCCATTACTTCAAAGGATATGGTAGAGACAGCAAGAAAACATCACAATACAAGCCCGGTGGCAACAGCGGCTTTGGGAAGACTTCTCACAGGCGGAGCCATGATGGGAGTTATGATGAAGGGGGAGAAGGATATCCTCACACTTATGATGAAAGGTGATGGTCCAATTAATGGTGTGACTGTTACGGCAGATTCAAAAGGCAATGTAAAAGGATACGTAGGAAATCCTAATGTTCTTATTCCTGCCAACTACGCAGGTAAATTGGATGTAGGTGCGGCGATTGGTTATGGAACACTTACAGTTATTAAGGATATGGGGCTGAAAGAGCCTTATTCCAGTCAGGTTCCGCTGGGAACCAGTGAGGTGGCAGAAGATCTGACCTACTATTTTGCCACATCAGAGCAGGTTCCTTCAGCGGTAGGGCTGGGAGTACTGATGTCAAAGGATAATACAGTAAAGCAGGCGGGAGGATTCATCGTTCAGCTTATGCCTTTTGCGGAGGAGGAGACAATCAAGGCTTTGGAAGAAAGAATTGCAGAAATCACGTCTGTTACGGACATGCTTGAAAAAGGCATGACACCGGAAGACATTCTGAGAGAAGTAATGGGAGATCTGGATGTAGAGTTTACCGACAATATTCCTACACAGTTCCAGTGCAACTGCGGTAAACAAAGAATTGTCAAAGCGCTGGCAGGGCTGAGCAAAAAAGAATTGGACGAAATTATAAATGACGGCAAGGAAATAGAAGTGAAATGTGATTTCTGTAACACGTCTTACAGGTTTAGCGTGGAAGAATTGAAGACACTGAGAAAGCAGTACAAGTAAATAAAGAGAGCAGAGTAAAGAGTGAGTAAACGGATGAAATTTGGAATTATCGGTGCGGGAGATATTGCCCATACAATGGCATCCACCATATTGCAAATACCGGATGCTGAAATGTATGCTATAGCATCAAGAAGCATGGACAAGGCGGTAAAATACAAAAAACAATATAATATGCAAAAGGCTTACGATTCATATGAAGAATTGGCAATGGATCCGGAAGTCGATGTTATTTATATTGCAACACCTCATTCCTTTCATTATGAACAGGCAAAAATGTGTCTGGAACATGGTAAGAATGTACTATGTGAAAAGGCTTTTACCGTGAATGCAAAACAGGCAGAAGAATTAATAGAGATATCAGAGGCAGAGGGGGTGTTTCTGGGGGAGGCAATGTGGACAAGATTTATGCCTCTTGCCCACAATCTAAAAGAAGTGCTGGAAAGCAAAGTGATTGGTGATGTCACATACATGACTGCAAATCTGAATTTTCCAATGATGCAGAAAGAGCGGCTTGTCAAGGCAGAACTGGCAGGAGGAGCACTTTTGGATGTGGGAATTTATCCATTGACAATAGCATCTATTGTTATGGGAGATGATATTGACTATGTTAAGGCAACAGGGATACTGACGGATGAAGGTGTAGATAAAATAGGACAGTATACGATCATGTATAAAAATGGAACAATGGCAGACTTAAATGGGGGAATGTGCTCTTACAGTGATGGCAGGGCCGTGGTCTATGGAACAAAAGGTTTTATAGAGATAGAAGGTGTAAACTGTCTAAATGCCATAAAAGTTTTTGATT
>JAUUNJ010000512.1 GCA_030844625.1 Roseburia sp.
TGATGGCGAACCTCTAAAAGAATGGTTGAAATCACATAATAAAGTGCGCCTTGTTGCCAGAGACCGGGCAAGTGCATATGCTTCTGCTATCAACGAAATACTGCCGGATTGTATGCAAGTAGCTGACCGGTTTCATTTATTGCAAAACCTTCTTGAATATATGAAAGACATTTTCAAAGAAGAAATGCCCGCTAAATTATACATTCAAAATGGAAAAGTGTCTGAGAGCGCACCAGATAAGATATTGAAAGAAAAGACACCAGATAATGCCATACTTGACAGTCTGCACTATGATAATACTTCTCCGAGAGATCCGGATGGTAACGAGTTGTTTTATGATAATAAGAAACACAATTTAAACTCAGCACAATACCAGCATCACGAAGAGATGCGAAAAAAAAACAGCAATTGATCCGGAACATACAGGAGTATTGGGCGAAACAAAAGAAACCGCGGCTAAAAGGCGCAGCAGATGCATTTGGAATATCGTCAGTGACAGCAAAGAGGTATCTGTCCATGACGCAGGAAGACATTTCCCGTCTGGATCATCCCAATCATTATAAAAAGCGGGAATCACCGATGAATGCGTGGCTAAATGTCATTTATAAGATGATGGCTGATGGTTGCAGCAATGAACTGATTTATTTTTATATAAAGCGCCAAAAAGCATTTCACGAATCTGAGCGCAACCTTGCAGACTATATTTATCTTATCGGAAAAAATAATTTTCCAGACAGAACCCCGTTCAATGCAAAAACGGTTATGGAATGGGTGTTACCACCTGAAGTGATAATAATCACCAGGACAGATTTGCTCAAATATATCCTGACCTGTAATCCTAAAACGAAACGTGACCCCAATATTGAAAAATATATTGATCAGATAAAAAGCCAATATCCTGTTGTAGAAAAAGTTGAATCTATGTTCAAAGATTTTCATGCATTATTAATGGGGAAAGACGAAGCAAAACTGGATGAATATTTGGGAAAGTATGGTGCGAGTGAGATAGAATCTTTTTGCAATGGAATAAAAAGGGATATCACTCCGGTCAAGAATGCGATATCCCTTTCTGTAAGCTCTGGATTTGTTGAAGGAAACAACAACAAATTCAAAGTCCTCAAACGTATTGTATATGGTAGAAGCGGATTAGTCAATCTGGAGAAAAAATGTAAATTGGCTTTCCTTCCTAAGAATCAGGATTTTTCACTTTCTTCCTTGTTGTAAAACAAGCTGGTATCGAATTGATACCAGCTAATGTTTTATACGCTATACCCAAAACTCAGAAAGAACCTCTATCTCCTCTGCGCCCTAATGTTTTCAGATTTTGTTCGTCAAACTTGAAGTTGTTAGTCGCTATCTTGTTTGCGGTTAAATTCAAAAACGACAGGTTCAAATTCAACTAAATGCTTATCTTGGGTGTTAGTTCCTTTAGGGTTCTCTATGCCGGTAACTTCATAGTATTCATCACTGTATTGTATTTTACTACCATCAAAATCTTTTTGAATGGATTTGACATATTCAAACGGATTTTCTATTGGTAACAAACTTAATGCCCGCTGTAGCTGTTGTGCCGCTGTCCTCTGCTCATCGGTCAGTATTTTTTCTTCGTTTGCCATGTGTTCTTCAAATTTATTTTTATCCATCCAAACGATTTGCTCCAATGGGTTAGCAGTACCACAAGCCAAGATTAAACGGATAAAATCTTCAAAATTTGCCGCTAATGGATATACATTTTGGTCTACACAACTTTCTGGATTGCAGGCAAATACCATTTCTCCATATTCCGGCAAAAAGCAATACAGAATACATCCTTCAAATCCGATTGGCTTTGCGTTGACGGGATAGCAAAAATACGGCTCTGCAATATCTCCATATTCTAAACATAAAAGTCCCTTATCTATGGGAAGTGCCATATACTTTTCGTAAATCGTTTCCATTGATGTGCCTCCACAAAATTCAAATTCATGCGTGCTTTCAATCTCACCGTGAGACTGAAATTTGCGGGTTCTTTACATAGATAAAATTTCAATTTTCAAAGCTATCCCCATTGAGAGAATAAACTAAAATTTATTCCACTATCCCACTCCAATTGTTTACAATAATATCTGCGTTACTTTCAAGGTCCGTAGCACCGTCCAATTCAATTTTTACACACGGCATATTTGTCATCCATTCTTTCTGTTCTCTCATATTTGGTGATCCATCTTCTTCATAACTTCGATTATCTTTCAAAAATTTCATATGGGATTTATACATATCTCCACCTTCAAGTACTCTTCTTCCAAATCGCTCTATTGCTCT
>JAUUNJ010000513.1 GCA_030844625.1 Roseburia sp.
TGAAGAAATACTGGCACAGGCGATTATACTGCCCGATAGTATTGACGGGGAAGGTACAATTATTGCAAAATATGATGATATGCTTGCAGAAGTAGTATATTCCAAAATAACTGACAGTAAGGTTTCGAGTCAGATACAAGGTGAAAAGGGCTCTGTAATAATTAAGGAAATTTACAATCCACGTCAGGTTATTACATATTTTAGGAATGGAAGTGTGAAAGAGGCGGATATTCCACAGTGTGATCTGAATCTCGAGTTCGAAGCAGAAGAATGGGCGCGGCTGATTCGCACGGAAGATTATAGTGATATTCATAGCAAATATTCATTAATGGCATTAAAGGTAATGGATGAGGCGAGACGACAGCAGAACATAGTATTTCCGGCAGACAAGAGAAATATTTTGTAGTATTACAATCATATAATCTGATAGTAAAATCACAAAAATAAGAGGGCAATATGATGACAAAGAGTGAAATTGCAAAAAATTATTTTTTGGAAGGATATAACTGCGCTCAGGCAGTGGCTTTGGCTTTTAAGGAGGAAATGAATATGAAGGAGGAAGATATTGTTAAAATGGCATCTTCCTTTGGAGGGGGAATGGGAAGGCTCAGAGAAGTGTGCGGAGCGGTAAGCGGAATGTTTCTGGTGGCAGGTGGCTTATATGGATATGATGATCCCAAAGACTTTAATGGAAAGAAAGAGCATTATGAACTGATTCAGCAGTTAGCGGCAGAATTTAAGGAAAAGAATGGTTCCATTGTCTGCAGGGAGTTGTTGGGACTGGACAGAAAAACAGATGAGGCAGTGCCGGAAAAAAGAACAAAAGAATACTACAAAAAACGTCCCTGCGCCGATCTTGTGGCAGATGCAGCAGCAATTATGGAAAGATATATAACCCGCAGAACCAAATAAAATTTTATAGGATGTAATGCAGGAAATAAAAGTTTTTATTTGTGGGAAAATAGTTTACGGATTTGTTGAAACGTAGTATTATAAGTCAGGTTAAAAAAATAATTGAAGAGGTACTAAAGGATGATATCCACGAAAGAAGGAACGACAAATTATTCGAAAGCAGGAATAACAAAAGGAAAGATGTCTATTCCGAGGATGTTTGTGCTGGCAATTATGGCGGGTATGTTTATCGCTTTTGCAGGGGTCGCTTCAACGGCAGCGGCTGTATCGGTTCAGGCTCCGTCAATTGCAAAATTAGTTACAGCACTTATATTTCCGGCAGGATTAGCCATGGTAATAATCAATGGAACAGAATTATTCACAGGAAACAACCTTATGATTATTTCTGTGTTAAACAGAAAAGAATCCATAAAGCAGATGTTTAGAAACTGGACCGTGGTATATATTGGAAATTTTTTAGGGTCACTTTTGGTTACGGGATTATGTACATTAGGACATGTTTACTCAATGTTCGATAATCAGTTGGCTGCCAGCGTGGTTTCTACCGCAGTGACAAAGTGTAATTTATCTTTTTCAGATGCTTTTATTAAAGCAATACTTTGCAATATTCTTGTATGTCTGGCAGTAATAATGACCATGATGTCAGATTCTCTGGCAGGTAAAATTGCAGCCTTATATTTTCCTATTATGGTGTTTGTAATATGTGGATTTGAACATAGTGTGGCTAATATGAGTTACATAAGCGGTGGTATATTTGTAGATATGTTTTATGGTAATCTGGGAATTGATACGACTGGACTTACATGGTTTGATTTTCTAATCGGAAATATGGTTCCTGTAACATTAGGAAATATGGTAGGGGGATGTGCAACAGGTATTGCCTGCTGGTATACTAATATTCACAGAACCAATTAGAGGATAATAAAAATTGCAGGGGATTTACCCAATAGAAAAGAGCTTGCAAAGATAAAGTGCAAGCTCTTTTCTGTTACTGGAAAATCGGCAGATCCGGTGGAAAGATTGTAAATAATGCAAAAAGGATGAAAAACAATTCCCAGACTAAAATTCCGGATTTGAGAGAAAGGGTTCTTATATTATAATTTTTCAAAATATATCCCATTACAAGGAAACTTGTGCACACACCGATAACATAAGTTATTATATCTGCAGCAAGATAATTTGTTCCCATTATTAAAGTGTAAATATAGAATATGATGGGGATAATAAACAGTCCGGCAATTAATCCCGCCAACGATGCAAAAATATAATTGGGGTTCTTTTTGCCATATTTAAAATATCCTGCAAGTACCCAGAATGCCATTGGGTAATATAAAAGTTTAAGATGCTCCCAAACACTTTCGTTGACAGGAGAAAACAGACCT
>JAUUNJ010000514.1 GCA_030844625.1 Roseburia sp.
CCTATATGATTCTTCTGCTCTATGGTTTATTGAATTAAACACAATAGGCTTTGCAAGTGCTTTTTCTTTTGTGATGGTGGCTATATCATCAAAAGAAGGTAACAAATATTTAATTCTTCTCTTATTCTGATTGTCACTACTTACTTTGTTCATTTGAATAAGACACAACTTCAAAAATCGATTAATCTCATTATCATCCGTAAACTTTGAAAATCTACACCAAAATTTAGTTGGGTCTAAAACATTTTTAGAAAACTGTTTTCCAAACAAAATACGCCCTTTAACACGATTAATATTCTGATCTATTTTCTTATATGAGTGTTGTATCCCTTCCCTAACATATTTCTCCAGATTATTAAGAAAAGTATCTATTAACATCTCAATCAAAGAATTTTTCTGCATTTGCACCATTCCCGGCATTTCTCGCACAGATGGATTCTGGTGAGATACCGTAATCATCCTCATTAATACCATCCTTAATTCATCAGTTGAGACATAACCATACAGTTTAGGTAAAATTTCAATATTCAGATCTTTTAATGAGATAGTTCCTACCCAATGCTGTGCAATTAATTTCTTATAACCCCATTTAAAAACAGGCTCATCGTTCATAATGATAGACTGAAGTGCTAATGCATCCTCTTTAGATATAACATTATGCGTAATATCTCTTTTATCACGAATTTGCAATTGGTCATATTCTTTTAATATAATTGTATCCATCATGCATATATCTGCTCTAACGAGTCTTTTGTAATATTCTCTGATACATGATAATGTTTCTTATCATCAATCATATAATCACCCGTATAAGAGAAATAATCATCAGCCACTAAATCTGTATGTTTATAAATTGCCGTTTTACGCAAATCACCGTTATCATCCAAGTCATTGAAAACTAGTTGAATCTTCTGTACATCATCAAAGAAATATTCCTCTAAAAGTGGGACTACAGAATTTCTGATAACTTTTGCAATGTCATCCTCTGTTTTGCAATTAATAAATAAAGCATGACCTAGCAAATGCTGTGAATCCAGCAGAATCTCAATTCTAGCATTCAACGCATTGAATAGTTTAATTAAGTCAACACCATCTATGTTATGAGCATCAATGCCCTGTAAATCCAATTCTTTTTCTATAACCTTTGCACTTGGCAGCATTGGTCTGAATTTGAATCGTCTTCTTAAAGCAATATCAATCTGGTCTATAGAACGGTCAGCCGTATTCATAGTTCCATAGACATTGATATTCGCCGGCACTGAAAATGATGTCTTGGAATATGGGAGTACTACAGACAACGCTCCTGTCTCTCCTTCCCTTTTATCAACTTCAATCAAACTTATTAATTCTCCAAAAATCTCTGATATATTTCCTCGATTTATTTCATCAATAAAAATGGCATATGGTTTCTCCTTGTGTCCGGCAGCCTTATCACAAAGCGATTTAAACACACCATCCTTCGGAGAATAATCAATGCTTTTTGTGGTCTCAATATATTCCGGTCTGATTCCTTCTATAAAGTTTTCATATGAGTACGATTGATGAAAAGTAACAAAATCATATCTTTTTGTTACACCTGCATTACACAAAAATTTCTTAAAGAAATCAGCTCTAGCCTGCTGCACTCTTACTAAATCTACATACCATTCACCTGGATTGGTCGAAAAAAAGATTCTTGGCTTTTCTCTTGTAACACCCGGAATAGGCGGTTGTTCAATATTATGTTTGTCTAATACAGCAGCGACATTGATTGTTACTCCCAAGACTAATTTATCAACCTTAGTCTGAATATCCTTTGTCAGCATTTTTCCTTGGTTCTGTAATAACACCAAAGTAATCAAAATCCAATCCTTTGATTCCAATGTATATGCACTGCTAAGTTGCGCGTCAGTAATATCATAGTCAATATAATCATTCATAATTGACTGTAACAAATAAGTTTTTCCTGTACCAGGAGGTCCATAAAAAATAATGTTCTCTGCCATATCATTTTATCCTTTCAAATACTTTAATCCTGTCAAAAAGGCATTATCATACTGAATAGTCGAATGTCCATATTTTACATCATATACCTGCTTTAACTTTCTCACTTTGGCAGGAGAAATATATCCCAAATTCTCCATATAGTACTCAACATTTTTAATTCTTAATTGTGGTTTTCTAGGATTTCCGCCCTCAAGACGATCACGAGCAGTATTGTAGTTTACATCTAACCCATAGTTTGTCATAACTCCAGATAAAAAACTTCCAATGTTATTGTTCGGACAATCCAATGATAAA
>JAUUNJ010000515.1 GCA_030844625.1 Roseburia sp.
TACCGGCCGCTCCCTATATGATGTATTCTTTGATGCAAAAGATATATTGGAATTTGACTTTTATATACTGGTATCCGGTGCAATTATATTAGACAAAAATCAGACTCCACTACATAAAGCTACGATTCCCTTTCCTGTAATTAAAGATATGTACTTATATTTCAAAAATAAATATAATTATAACCCATTATTTGTGACAGACCAGCGATTTAGTTGCGTTAACTGCATGGTCTTTGAAGATGTTGATACTGATATATATGAGGATATCGACCATATGTCCCACCGGGAATTTGCCGGCGTTACCTATGTACTAGATAATTCAGAAGAAGCTCATCAATTGTGCACGGAACTCAATCAGCTCTACGGCCAAACAATCATAGGATACCAAAATGCCACGAATGTAGATATTGTCTGCCGCGGAACCTCGAAAGGCTCCGGCATTGAATTTATAAAAAAACATTTGGGGGTAGATACAATTTTTGGAATTGGAGACTCATTCAATGACCTCCCTATGCTGGAAAAAGTTGATGTTTCATTTACTTTTAATTCCTCCCCAAAACAGGTACAGCAGCAAGCCACTCACCTGGTCAATAGTATTGCCGAAGCACTTTCTATTATAATTTAAAATAATATACCAGTTCCTTTCACAGATATTTTAGGACTTTTGTTTCTTCTGCTCTCTTTTTATGACTTCTTCCCTGAGTATCCTATATATAATGGCGGCAATTGGTACTCCCACCAACATACCTGCAATTCCGCTAATACTTCCACCAACGGTTATAGCTGCCAAAACCCAGATTCCCGGAAGTCCAATAGAATTACTCATTACTTTTGGATAGATAAGATTTCCTTCGATCTGCTGAAGAATCACAATAAATATAATAAACAACAACGCTTTGAGCGGCGATATTGTAAGAATCATAAACGCTCCCACACCTGCGCCAATGTATGCACCGGCAACCGGTATCAGTGCAGTGAATCCTACCAATGCACCAATCATCACAGCATAAGGAAATCTAAAGACAGCCATTCCCACAGCACACATTATTCCCAATATTACCGCATCTATTATTTTTCCGACAATATAATTGTGAAAACATTCATTGGACATAGCTAAATAGTACATTGTCTTATCATACCATGCATCTTTTAAAAAGCTGTTCAAAAATCTTTTACACTGTGCCTGAAGTGTTTCTTTTCCTGCCAGCATATACAGAGCAAAAATAAATCCCAGCACTCCAGATACTACTTTTGAAAAGATAGAGGATGCCACTGTGGCTACAGTTCCCACCGCCCCACTAATGCCGGATGTTAGAAATCCCGTAACTTTTTCTGCATAAGTATTCCAATCTAAATTGTTAAGTTGAACCATAATATCCTTTGGCACCACTTTTTTCACATAAGGTTTTTCTCCCCATTCTTTTACCATTCCCGGAATTTTGTCTATCAGCATCGTAAAACAGGATACCAGTTCCGGAATAATCATATAAATCAGAATTGCAATTACCCCCACCATTGTCAGTATGGCAAGAACCATACAAACCGGTCTTCTGCTTTTCATTACAATGGGTTTATGTCTGTTTTTGAAATAATGACTCTCATAAAAGTTCATTAATATATTTAAAAGATATGCAATGACAATTCCAACAATAAACGGCGTCAATGCGCTAAACATTACAAAAATAAAGTCTTGCACATATTTCCAATATGTTACGCCCAAAAATAATATGAATAAACTGACACCTATTCGCCAGCATTGTTTCCATTCGACTTTCATTCTTCACCTCTTCTATCTGTTTTTCTTATAAATTCTATCCGACACAAGTTTCACCATTTTAAACGCCGGATTCTCCAATCTTCTTCTCACTTTAGTAAGTTCTCTCCGTATTTGTATCTGCTGCGGGCAATGCTTTTCACATTTTCCACACTGAACACACTGAGATGCCAGTCCCTGCTGCTCTTTCATCGCCAGAGACATAATATACTCCCTCTGTCCTTTCATAAAACCATCACCGTAGCTGGCATTATAGCATCGGAATGCCCCTGGAATATCTACGCCAGCCGGACAAGGCATACAATACCTGCATCCCGTACAGTCTATTTTCTTTTCTCCGTTAATAATTTCTCTCACTTTATCAATGAAAGCATCATCTTCTTCGCTAAACTTATGCTCTTTGGATACAAATTCTATATTCTCCTTCAACATTTCCATAGTATTCATACCGGAAAGTACACAGGAGATTTCTTTCTGGGCATACAGCCATGACAACCCCCACTGGG
>JAUUNJ010000516.1 GCA_030844625.1 Roseburia sp.
GCTGAAGGACATTGATCTTGAGAACAGAACTGTAAATATTGACCACCAGTTGCAGAGAACATCGGATATGCGATATATCATAGAAACCACAAAGACGGATGCCGGAACAAGAGTATTGCCAATCACAGAGGATGTGGCACAAATGTTTCAGGCAATCATTGAGGATAGAAATGCACCGAAAGTGGAGAAAGCTATAGACGGCTATAGCGGATTCCTATTTTATGATGATAATGGAATGCCACTTGTGGCAATGCACTGGCAGCACCGATTCAATCACATGGTTGGCAGGTACAATGACATCTACCGGGTGCAGATGCCGAACATCACGCCTCATGTATGCCGACACACGTATTGTTCGAATATGGCAAAATCGGGAATGAATCCCAAGACGCTGCAGTACCTCATGGGGCATTCGGATATATCGGTCACAATGAATGTGTACACGCATATCGGATTCGATGATGCTGAGGAAGAATTGAAACGGATGGAAGAGTTTAGGAAGGCACAGGCGGAGGTTGAGCAGAAGAAAGAGAAAACGATGTCGCAGAAGATGTTTAAGGTAGTTTAATATGGAAAAGAGATGACGCTCCGGCTTAGGCTGGGGCGTTTTTTCTGTGGAAAAAGTAAGTGTTTGGTGCTATAATAAACCTTATAAATGATGAAAGAAAGTTATACATGTTATCAATTTACCAGTTGATGAAATATTTACGTAATACACACCATATCAATGTTAAAAGCTCACAGACACAAGCACTTAGAAATATGGGCTATTATCATGGATTTAAGGGATATAGATTTATTCGAGAGGATACTAACCGTGTTAATTTTAGCTCTTTGGATGAAATTATAGCACTGAATAAATATGATATGCGACTTAAAACAGTTCTTTATCCTAAGGTAATGTTTATAGAAAATGCATTGAAGAGTTATGTTATTGAGGCTTTATTGGCAGATAGCAAATCTGAGAATTTTGATGTTATTTACAATAAATCATTAACAGCATATAGAAATTATACTCCGGGGAGCCGTGCATATAAAACAGAGTACACGAAGAGAATGAATCTAAAAGGAAAAATAAATGCTGCTCTTGTTCGTGACTATAATAAGAGAAGTGTGGTAGCACATTTCTTTAATAATGATATTACAATACCTGTTTGGGCAATATTTGAAACTTTAGCGCTTGGTGAGTTTGGAACTTTATATGATTGTGCCTGTACAAATGTTAAGCTTTATGTTTCAAATATAATGAAGCTCCCAACTAATTTAGATTCAGATGGCATGAACACAAAGTTCTTTATATTTACAGTTAAAGATTTGCGAAATGCAATTGCTCATAACAATGTGATTTTCGATACTAGATTTAAAACTGGTAAGATTGATCAGCGTCTTGTTACTCTGCTTGAAACTGAAGTAGGGATTTCTAATATTGATTTCAAATATATGGATGCGTATATTATTATGATTACATATTTCCTTAGAAAGATGGGCGAAACTAAAACTGCTTGTAAGCAGTTTGTTGCTTCGTATCAACAGCAGACAGAGTATTTGAGAAATGAATTGCCAATTAACATTTATAATCAGGTGGTTGGTACACAGCATAGACCTAATATGAATGCCTTACAAAAATTCATTAGCAAATCATAAAATTCTTGCATATTTTATGCAGAAGTAGTATATTATATATAAGAATTGCGGTGGATGTCTTCGGATTACACCTGGGAGAACCTGATGCGTCGGGTTCTTTTTTTTGTAAAATTTAGTGTAGCATTCTAAGTAGTAAGACTTTGAGGTGTTACTACCAATTTTACTACTGACAGGCAGTACTAACTTGCTCAATCTTGCTCTGATTTGCCACAATCTGTAATTTCAGAGCAAACTACACGAATTCCAGAAAATCTTGCAAAACAGGGCATTCCGGGGCAAAACAAGGAGAAACAAAACAATGATAAAAATACTTTTCATCTGCCACGGCAGGATTTACCGGGCATGATGAAACGTCTCAAATCGTCTCATAACCCTCGATTTTAAGCGTTTTTTGTGTTTCAATCTCAAATTTACCAAAGATTTACCAATATTTCTGGAGAGTCAGACTTGCAAAAAATGGGCCAGAATGAGGAGATTAAAAATATGAGCGAATTGAAACCAAGAATAACGGAAAACGGAATTGATTATATCCTTGTCGGAGATTACTACATCCCAGACTTGAAGCTGCCGGAAGAACACCGCCCCATCGGAAAGTATGGACGGATGCACCGGGAATATTTAAGAGAAG
>JAUUNJ010000517.1 GCA_030844625.1 Roseburia sp.
ACAAATGCACTGGCTGCCATGATAGAAGCAGTCATTATGGGAATTATCAGGAAAAAGATCGGAAGTATATAATTTAAGATCATGCCAGAAAGCGTAAGCTCCAGGCTTTCCATCCGGGCAGTTTCAGGAAGCAGTGACAGTAACTTTGTAATATCCGGATCATCCGGTACAAAATGAATGGTAATGACAAAAATAGACGGCAATACAATAGTCAGCACTAAAGGAACAATAAAAAGAGCAGGAAATAGTCTACGGTTACTTGCAACAATGCGAAAATCTTTTTTGATAATTGCATACATAGCAGCTTTCATATCATCAATCCTCCTTCCTGCCGGCAGTCAGGGTAAAATAAATATCTTCCAGAGTGGGTTCTATAAGATTTACAGAATAAATATCCTCACCGGCTTCTACAATCTTTCGTACCAAATAAGGGATTTCTTTTTTATCTTGTATTTTGGTTTCAAACTCATTGATTCCGCATTTAACAAAGTTCAGCTTGTCAGGAACCGCTGACGCACAGATACGAAGCGATTTTGAAGTAAATACCCGAGCGCGTAATTCATCTATTGTACCCGAGGCCAAAAGAATCCCCTGATCAATCAGTCCGTAGCGTGTGCAGATTTCCTGTGCATACCGAAGTTGATGGGTACAGAGAAAAACGGTGATGCCCTCTTTGCGAGCTAGATTGTGAATCATTTGATTGACATTCTGCGCGCTTTCCGGATCCAAGCCAGAAGTTGGTTCGTCAAGAAACAGAACTTTCGGGTGGTGCAGCAGTGCCCTTGCCATAGATAACCTCTGTCTCATACCGGTGGAATAGGTCGCCAGTTTTTGGTCTTTTGCTTCTGTCAACTCTAATTCCTTGAGCAGCGACTCAGCACGCCATTTTCCTTTTTGTTCCAAACCAAAAGCAGTAGCATAAAACATCAGATTTTCAATACCAGTCAGATTGTCATACATCTGTGCGTGTTCAGTCACAATCCCAGAAAGGAGATGCACTTTTTCTGGTTGAATATTAGGATTGACACCCATAATTTCACATGACCCTCCAGACGGGCTCAGGACTCCGGTAAGCAATTTTACGGTTGTCGTCTTTCCGGCACCATTTGGACCGAGAAAACCAAATACCTCTCCGGTACTTAGTGTCAACGAGAGTTCTTTTAATGCTTCTTTTCCACTAAGGTATGTTTTGGATAGTTTTTGTATAGTAACAGTTTTCATTTATTTTTCCTCCTCGCTTGCCTTCAGTCTATTAACCATCATCTGAAATCGTGAATCTTTAGCCAATGGCAGAAAGACAGGATTTTCATTAAGAGCTTGTGTCATACTATGACGGATCAGAGTTTCATCTCTTGGCGGAAAGGATCTTAACACAAGTTCGCTGTCCAACCATTCATCTAGAAGATCAAAAAAATCGTCCCCATGCAGATGCAATGGATAAATATTACTGACTGCCAGTTCCGTATATTGTGAAAGGATGTCCAACGCCTGTTCGGCATTATTAAGCTTCATCCAGTCTTGAGCGATAGTAATATAAATTCCCAAAAGAATACCGGGGTGTAGCATTTTCATTTGAAAAACATCTGCTATTTTATAAAATCGCTGACAGGTTTCTGCAAATTGCTCCGCATCATTCAGACATAAGTTCAAATAGGACGGGAACAAATTAAAAAGAGTCATAATCTCCTTATATATTCCGACCTGAAGAATTTTTTTTGCCTCTTGATCGTTACCTATTGCCCGATAGGCGGAAGCCAAAAGAGGCTCAGGAGAACCAGGTTGCATATTAACTGGTTCCAAAATATCAATTACTTCAGACGGGCGTTGGAGTTGAAGCAAACAAAACGCTTCCATTAGCAGTGATTCTTTTTGCAGATTCGTCTCGTCCGCTTCAGTTCTTACACGATGAAACCACTCTAGGGCTTTTTCCATAATTTGTTCCACTTGTTCAGGACTGGAAGCCTGTGAAGTGTGATTGATTAAAAGTGTGCCCAATTCAAATAACAAAGGATAGCAAGCGTAAAATTTTTTTGCTATTTTAAGACATTCAGCAAGGACTTCATCAAAGGACAAGACAGAAAAATCTTTAGAAAGACGGATATACAGTTCTTTAATATCCTCTTGTTCCATTTGCGGTTGATATCCAATCAACTCGTCAATGCTTATATCAAAGTAAGATGCTAGTTGTGGCAATAGCAAAATATCTGGTAATGAAGATCCCGTTTCCCTTAATTAAAGATATTGTTTGGTAAAAAAGAAAGGTCAGTCGATT
>JAUUNJ010000518.1 GCA_030844625.1 Roseburia sp.
CATTCCATAATTGAGCGTCCCCATAAGTTCATTTATAAATCCAACCGGCCATATCTGCCCTGCATGTGTATGTCCTGACACTTCCAGATCCACTCCCTGAGAACTGTTTTCTTCCGCTTCAAGCGGCTGATGATCTGCAACAATAATGTATTTACTTCTGTCCGCTCCCTCTAATATTTTTTCTACAGAAGCTCTGCTTGAATTCTTCTCCCATGCAGCGTCTCCTCTCCCTGCCAGAATCAAATCTTCTCCTATATTTACATATTCATCTTCCAATATTTTAATATTATTTTCTATAATTGCACGCTCTAATTCTTCATTACTAAAGGTTCTATTGTTTGTATAAGGCTGTCGGTCATGATTCCCATATACATAATAAATACCATATCTGCTCTCTATCCCCCCTAACAGTTGAAATACCTCCTGCATATCTGCCTTAGATGTACCTTCCTCAACAATATCACCACCTAAAATTACAATATCCGGATTTTTCTTGCTAATCTCCACACATTTCTTGCGCAAAACCTCTTTATCCTGTATTGTCCCATAATGAGTATCTGTGATGATTGCAACTCTGTATTCGTCATCCTGTATTTTATCAGTCTCAATGACATAATTTGTTTCTACTACATTTTTCATATTGAGATATCCATAGCCAAGAATTACTGCTGATATTAAGATTGGAATAATTCCGCATTCATAAATTTTCCCACAGACAGTTGTAAGGGACATTGAGGCTGTTTTTTGTTTCAACACTTTACTATTTCTAATTTTGCAAACACCGAAAACCAGAATATCAAGACACGCGGAAATTCCAATTATATGCAATAATACAATTGCACTTATGTGAAATATATTAACGGAAAAAAAAGTGATAACCACTGTTAAAATAATGTGAATAATCTTTGCTGGTATTTTTTCTATTTTAATTTTATAAAATTTCGCCAGCCTTTTGAGTCTAAAATAAAAATATACTCCAATTGCTGCCACGAAAATCAATAATATCAAAATATATAATGCCATAAATACTCTCCTTAAAATCAGATATCTTTATATTACTACTTCAGGCAGGGGGTAAGTCAATATAAAAATACAAAAACTTTCAAAATCACTATCATTATACATGATTTTGAAAGTCTTTATTAACAATTTCAAACTATTATGCCTGAAGATTCTTTCTCTCATCCTCCACTGCTGCATTTGCCGGAAATGCAACAGTGGATCCGATGATTGCCGATATCAAAATATAACCGATACCATATAAAAGCATATTTTTAATGTTTTTCATCCTGCTTTTTCCTTTGCATAATATACTATAATGATTCTATGTATCATTTTTGTATCATTACAGCATACAAAAAGACGGATTTAATCATCCGCCTTTCAAAATGCAACGTTTAATTATCACAAGTCCAGATTCTTTCCATTTACTCTGAGCCATTTTTTCTGCTCCTGATAGTCCGGCAAAATTTTCTCCACCGCACTCCAGAACTGTTTACTATGATTCATATACTTTAAATGACACATTTCATGAACCACAATATAGTCAATAACCCGGGGAGGAGCCATAATCGCCTTCCAGTTGAAATTCAGATTCCCCAAACTGCTGCAGCTTCCCCAACATGTTTTCTGCTCTTTAATATAAATACATTTCATTGGTTCTCTAATATGCTTATTATGATAATAGTTCACACGATTAAAAAAATACTTTTTTGCATTTTCAATATACCATTTTCTAATTACTCTTTTAATTCTTTCTTTATCTCTTGTATTTGTATATACAGTTAGTTTGTTCCTTACAATATTAACTCTAATCTTCCCATTTTTCTCATCATAAACAATATGCAACGGATAATCTTCTCCCAAAAACTGAAATTTTTCACCTTCCACGTATTTTTTTACCGGTCTCTGTTGAATTTCTAATTGTTTCCTTGTTATCCAATTAATCTTTGTATATACCCAGTCCAGTATATCCCGGTCCTTCATTGACACCGGAGCCTTCACTATCACACTTTGATCCGGCTGCACATAAGCACACAATGTTTTTCTTTTACTTTTTATCAATGTAAACGAAATCTCATTAATTTTATACTCTTTAACTTTTTCTGCTTTATACTTCATATTTTTTTCCAAACATCATGGCTATTCTCTCTCTTTGAAGTTCTTTTGCCAGTTCATATACACTCCATGAAATATTATGCTGTGTTACTACTGCTTTCAAAGCTACGGACGGAATTCCGGAATTCCTGTATT
>JAUUNJ010000519.1 GCA_030844625.1 Roseburia sp.
TAAACGTCAATGATTTGGAAAAACAAAATCTCAATATTGCCCCCCTATTTCTTGGCGCATACAGACGAATCGAATATAAGAAAATCGATGGCATGCACAGAGAGCAGCCAGCAGGCCAGCAGAGAAAAACTTATCATTCTTCCGGTATAAAAAATATCGAAGGCGGCTCTTTACCCAATGTAAAGCAATGGATGATTAATCGTTATTTTGAAATAGAAAAAGATTGGGCACTTGTATACAAACAAAATTGGGAATGGATTATTAGTAATCTTAGCAATATTGGTCCATCTAATTGCAATTTACATTTCAAACATATCCAAAGAGACTTAGAACCAATGTTTACGATTCACGGCATAGATTGTTATTTGGAAGAAGTATCTGCAGGTTTTCAGGCCGTCCTTTCTTTAGTTTTCGCTATTGTGGAGTGGATTGAGGGAACAAATGATGAGGACCATGCGTACATTCCTAACGCTACTGGGACAGTTATAATTGACGAGCTGGATGTCCATCTGCATCCTGAATGGCAACTAACTATCCGCAAATCATTAGCCACTCTCTTCCCGAAGCTACAATTTATCATTACCACTCATTCACCTCATTTGATAACTTCTGCTGAAGCAGGCGAGCTAATTGTACTTCCTGAATTAAGCAGAAATGTATGCGTCGAACCAACGACCCAAAAATATGCTGGCTGGAATACCGATGAGGTGTTGGAAGAAATAATGGGTGTCTCTAATCTCGAAAACAAGGAATACGCAGTTGTTCTCAACCAAGCGATGGATAACGTTGAAACAAGAAATATCGATGCTCTAAAGGAATCCATTTCAAAGCTTGAAGCTATTGTTCATCCTTCAAACACTATTCTTCACGTAATGAAGGTAAAACTTGCCCAATTAGAATTGGGGGATGAAAATGATTAAGATACAAAAGCCAGCTGCACCACAAGTTTTGGTAAATAATAAAGCTACATGGACCCAAAACTTATTAGATGCAATAGCCACCTATGGGGAATATAGCAAAATTCCCGAATCTGAAAAAAATAGATTACTGTCTCATTATAGGCACAAAGACATCCAAGATGCATTATTTGCAAGTAGTCATCATAAATGTGCATTTTGTGAATGCATACCTGGAGGAAGCAGTCATATTGAGGTTGAGCATTTTGAACCCAAGTCACTGTATCCAGATTTAGCTTTTGAGTGGGATAATTTTTTACCCTCATGTCGAAAATGTAATGAGGAAAAATCTGACTTTGATACACGCACTACCCCCATAATTAATCCTGCAACTGAAGATCCTGAACAGCTTTTAACCTATTCATTTTTGCGAATTAAACCTCTTGCAGGATCTGGTCAGGAGAGCAAAGCCCAACAAACAATTGACGTGTGTAACCTTAATTGTGAACGTCTATATAAAGCAAGATCTGCACTAATGAAATCTATAACCGAATACATGGATGATTTAAAAGACAAAATCAATTGGATTTCTGAAGCAGATACTGATCAAAAAAGAAAATATCGAATTACCAAGTTAAAGAACTCTTTATCAGTAATTGATTCTCTGACAACTGCCGAAAGTGCTTATTCTGGCTATGCCAAATGGTTTATTGAGCAATGTCCGGAATACCAAGAAGCAAAACGAATTGTAGATAATAGATGAGTGGCCGCTTAACTAAATAATCAAAACATTGATGCCTGGGGAGCCTTATGGCCTTCCGGGCTTCGTTTACATTAGTGGCGGCGCTATACATAGCTCCTCGAAATATCCAGCTTTTTTGCCACCTCCCGTTGCGGCAGCGGTCTGAGGTTGTACAAGCCATAGCGATAGGAAAGAATTTTTTGTTCCCGCGGCTCGAGGTTGGTTTCCAAAAAATGGTAAAGTTTTTGTGACTGGATACTCAAATCAATGCTTTCCACAATATTCTCGTCACTTTGTACAATGTCCATCAGAGTGATCGAATTTCCATCCTTATCCATGTCAATCGGATCGCTGATGGAAACATCCTGCATCGTCTTTTTCTTTTGCCTGAAATACATCAGGATTTCATTTTCAATACATCTGCTTGCATAGGTTGCAAACTTGGTGCCCTTACTGCTGTTGAAGGTAGAAGCTGCCTTGATTAGCCCGATCGTTCCAATCGAAATCAGATCCTCCTGATCACGGTAGCTGGCATAGTACTTCTTGATAATATGTGCTACCAAACGCAGATTGTGTTCAATCAGCTCATTTTTTGCCTCTTCATCCC
>JAUUNJ010000014.1 GCA_030844625.1 Roseburia sp.
AGCAGTATAAATCGTGTTCTGTGAAATAAATAAAAGATTATGGGAATTATCAGTAATAGATTTTACAATTTCATAGACATAACTATCGTGTTTAGCGAGAATTGAAAGAATCAATAATTCCGTTATCCCATTAATAAAATAATTTCTCCCAGCCATAAATTTCTTACACCTTTCATATATATTATAGATGAAATGTTTGATTAATCAATATTTTGGCGAACAAAATATTGATTGACAAAAATAAAGTGCTACGATAGTATATAAACATAATTATGTATCGGATCAATAGAATAAAATTAATATTTACAGTTTGGCGTCGGAATCTGGAAAACTGAAAATATAAATAAAAAACTAAGGAATACTTAGAGAAAGAGGTGAAGATGAAAAATAAAATTTCTAAAAAGGTAACAGCTGTGATGATGGCAGGAATATTAACTGCTGGCAGTTGTGTAATGAGTATTTCAGCAGCAAGTTCCTGCTCAATAGGAAACGTGAAATTATCAAACAGCAATACGAAGGCTACAGCAACAACAATCATTTCAACTGCTTCCAATCCTGTAGATGGAATGGTGGGAACGGCGACAGTAACAACATATAATAATAAAGGAACAAAAAAATCAGCCAGCAGGACAGATGGCTCAAGTAAAATAAGCGTATCAAGAACTGCAGCAACGAACAGATACTTTGTTAGAGCAGAAGGTCTTCATATACAATATTATAGAGGCTCTGAAATATTAAGGAAATCAACAAGTGTTAAAAATTAGTAAATTGTAGTATAGATAGAAAGCAATGAGCAGGCAGCCATCAGTCAATTATAATATATTTATATGAGATGATGGCTGCTACTATTGTATTAAGGTGTTTTTGGGTAAGAGAATAGTTATGAAGAAAAAAATAATAACATGGATTACGGTTTTAGTACTGA
Organism: Roseburia sp.; assembly: GCA_030844625.1. Taxonomy (GTDB): domain Bacteria; phylum Bacillota; class Clostridia; order Lachnospirales; family Lachnospiraceae; genus Eubacterium_G. The sequence continues at coordinate 926 of JAUUNJ010000014.1, forward strand.
TTGCAACGGGATGCAATAAAGTAAATAATTCTTTGCCAAGTTCGGAAAAGGTGTCACAAAATGAAAGTAATCCGGAAAGCCAAGTATCAGAAAATATAGATATTAATAAAGAATTTCTTTCAAAGAGATATCCTGGAAAGAAAGTGTTGACCTGGGTATATGGAGAGACTTGGGCATATACACAGGAAGAAATGAATACATATGGGAGCAAATCAGGAACGAAATATATGACGAATGATCAGATAATACGGCTTAATGATAATCTGGCATCAAAGGGAAAGGACTATGTCATAAATTATATTAGGCTTGGCGGTGGAGAAGAATATATCAATGAAGTAAAAAAAATGGTCGCGGAAGGAAATGCACCGGATTTTATAACGGCAGAAATGTTTTATGATCAGACAGCAGAAGTTTTTTCCCGTATTATGGAATATGACTTTATTGCCGAAGGATTATTGGAGGATTTAGAGAAGTATTTAGACAGCGGACTCAAAGATTATAAAAAGTCAGTTTCCCAAAATGTATTGGAAGTTTCAAAAATAAATAATCACTTTTACGGTATTAATGGTAATTTGCATGATGTACCTTATCAATTAAATTGGTATGTAAACGTTGATATTGCAGAAAAATATGGGATTAATCTGGATAGTATGGATGAAATGGATTTACAGGATTGGGAAAAATATTGTGACATTGTTTATGAAGGAGAAAAAAAAGTAGGAACAAGAAATTTTAAAATATTAGATGGTAATAAAGGAATTCAGACAGAGACAACATCTACGGTGGGGTACATAGGAGACTTAGGGGGAAACAACTATTTTGAGACACATGTATTTGGAATTGGTTTAAATGGAAATAAAATCATCAATTATTATAAAGATCCCGGAGTAAAACAAGAATATAAAACTTATTCGGAATATTTACAAAAAGGATATTTAAATTATTTAAATCCATCAGATCAAGATGAAGAATCCATCTATACAGGAAATTTGTTTTTATATCCTCACGCAGATTGCACAGTGACAAAGTCAAGTAATGAGAATGTGTTGGAAGAAATAAATATACAATACTCTCAGGTAAAAAAAATAAAGAAGATTAAATGGAAAGAAGATAATATAAGTGAGTGGAGGTTAAACTATCCCGGTGTTAGCGGAATATGCAGCGCTTCAGATAATAAGGAGCGTGCGGTGGATGCATTGAATATTATTTATTCGGATAAAGAAATAGCCAATATTATTTCCAATCCTTTTTATGAAACAGGAAGCGGTATATTGAAAACGACGAATCAAATAAAAGAATTTTATGATCAAAATAATGGTGACTTTGAATCTTCTCATGGAATGCTAACCAATAGTTTTTTGGCAGATAGTATTGTAGGGAATGATATAAATGATGGAAATACGGCAAAAGAACTTATAGACAGTGTTAATATAAATGAAAAATTTGCAGGGAAATTATATGATTACACTCCAATAAAAAAAGAAGTCCGAAAATTGAAAAAAATAGAAAAAAAGTATGTTGGGCTGGGGGCTGGAGGAAAGTTAAAAGAGAAAAATTTTGAGAAAATATGGAAAGAATTTCTAAGTGAACTGGATAAGGCGGGAATGGAAAAAGCTTTGAGATATTTGAATGAACAGTAGGAGGTATATATGAGAAAGTTCATTAATAGGATAAGCATAATGGTATTGTGTTCGGCATTCTTATTTACAGGGTGTAACAGTAAGAAAAAGGTAGTGGATCAAGAGTATATAGCGCTAGAAGAATATAAATCGTTTTGTGGTGAATTGGCTGTTCATAGCGAAATAGATGGTGATTATAGCAGGATATACTACTATGATTATAAGAGCGGAAAGGAAATATTTGCATGCGGGCAGGCAAATTGCAGTCATCAGTCATCAGATTATATCGCAGGAAAAATAAACTGTAACGCAGTAATAGAAGGCGAAGTACAGTATCCCTTTGTTTATCAGAGTAAGCTTTATTATTTTGTAGTTAATAGTAATAATTCGGTTCTCTGGAAAAGTAACACGGACGGGACACAAAAGGAAATTGTTGCAGAATTAGAATTTGCCATTAATAATTGTGAGAGTGCATTTGTAAAAGGAAATGTTTATATTACGTGCAGCAATGTGGAAGAGACTGAGGGCGAAATGAATAAATCATATATAAGTAATACAAGAACAGAAATATACAAAGTAGATATTGGAAAAGGTAATGTAGAGCAGATAACTGATATGGGGGAAAAAGCCGAAAGTAATATTAAATATATACGTTATTTTGACAATAAATTGTTTTTTGTTTATTCAAGTTCCCAAAAGTCATATGAAGAAGCAGGCTTTGATGGAGCGGATGATTATCTGAAATGGATGGCATCTGATAATTTTACATATAAGAAAGATATAGAACTTTTGGGAAAAACAGAAAAATGTTATACATATGATTTGGATACAAAAAAAGTAGAGAGAATAGACATTGATTTCGAAAGCAATTTTGAACCTTACAAAGGAATAGACGATATGGATACCTATTATGTGTTGGGATACGCAAATGATACAATGTATTATCTAAACTCAGTAGTAGGAAAATACGCAATTTATTCTTATAACATAAAAACTAAGGAAAGAAAAGAAGTTTTAAGTTGTTTTAAATTAGTGGATGCATATAAAGATAATAAAATTTATGTGACTGGTATGGATATGGATGAAAAGACAAAGGATGAACTTATACCATCAGCAGATTTAAATAAAGAGCCGACCTATTATATTATAGATGTAAAAACAGGAAGTGTGACAAAACAAGACTATGGTGTTGAGGGAAAAATATTATACGTTGTGGATGCAAATAAAGAAGGACTGATTGCATATATAAAAGATTTTGATGCAATGTATGATACATTGGATGAACATAGTATGTGCACAATAGGGGGAGAAAAGATAAAACAGTAGTTTTTTCTAAGAATGATATTAAAACACACAGGGAACGGAAGTCTGGGGGCGTAATATGGTTTTGAAAGAGTTTAAAAAGATATTTTTAAACAAGTGGATTATTTTCCTGCTTATATTATTATGTTTTATAAACGTGTTTTTAAATATAAAAATCACAGATAAAGATAAAGAGAACATTCAACAGGAATATGCTGTTAGTCAGGAAAAAATAGACGAATATGGTGAGTATATTGATAATGTAAGAGAAAATGCCAAAATAATTTCTTCCTTTGAATTATTCAATGAAGGAAGCGATTATCAAACCAAGAGTGCGGAAAAAATTGTAAAAGCATACGATAATGTAAAAAATGTAAAGCCGGTTTATGGAAATTATGTGGCAGTTGGCAAATTTACAAATATAGGATTTACAGACATAATTATATTCATCGTTATGTTGCAATGTACAATGGTTCTAATTAATACAGATGTGAAAAATGGAATGTTAATATTACTTAAATCATGCAAAAGGGGGAGAGTAAGGCTTGTACTTGGAAAAATAGGAGCGTTGTTTCTGGCAGATTTAATTGTTACATTTAGTGTAATGTTTGTACATGGAATTTCTTTGTATGCTGCTTATGGTTGTAGTAGCCTGACAGTTCCGTTGCAGTCAGTGTCGGAATTTTATGAATCATTTCTTCCAATCACAATTATTCAATATATTGTATTATTTTTTATATTTAAAATTTTTGCAGTTTTCACCTATTCCCTAATGATTTTTTTTCTTGCAGTCATATGCCGGAATAGTGGAATCATATACAGTATAACAGGTGTAATTATACTAATATCATTCATTACTTATACGAGAATTTTGTGGGATTATGCCACAGCTTTATTTAAAATTATAAGTCCTATTACACTCATTGATATAAAAGCGGTGACCTGTAAATATTACAATATGAATATATTAGGTAATCCCATTAGTATTATGGCTGTAGCAATATTATGTATTATTTTATATATTGTAATTTTGGAAATAGCATCAGTAGTGATGTTTTCTAATAATATAAATATTGCATTAAGGTTAAAGAAAAAACTGTGTCTAAGAAAAAACAAAGAGAAGCATGTAAAGGGCATGCTGTCAATGGAATATAAAAAGCTTCTTATAACAAACAAAGGAATTATTATTTTACTTATATTGATTTTATTACAGAGCTTTATTGTACAGGAAACGGATACGGAATTGTCAGAGGAGCAACTGTATTATGCGCATTATATAGATGATATTGAAGGGGAACAATCGAAGCAAACAAACGACTATATTAGTTTGGAGAAAAAGAGATATAAGACATTGAACGCAGATTACGAAAAAAATACGGAATTATTCAATGCAGGAAAAATTGATGCGATGTCAATGGGAGCCCTACAGGAGCAGTATGATTGGGAAATGCGAAAATATCCTTCTTTTGAAAAAGTAAAAGCGCATAAAAAATATCTGGATAGTTTAGAAAAAGAACAAAACATAAAAGGATGGTTCGTAAATGATATAGGAATAAATTATATCATCCATCCGGAATTAATATATAGCGAAAACATAGCATGGATATTTATGATGATGGCAATCATTCTGCTTGTGACATCATGTATGGGGTATGAGGAACAAACAGGAATGGAACATCTTACAGATACGATGACCTTTGGAAAAAAGAAGTTATTAAAAAAGAAAGTGATGGTTACAACGTGGATAACTACGTTAATTTTTATTATATCTAACTTACCTTATTTTTTATTGATGAAATATAATTATAAATTTAGCGGTGTTATGGCACCGATAAAAAGCTTGGAAGAATTTGAACATTTTGCTCTAAATATTCCTATTGCAGTATATTTGATCTTATTGTACATAACTAAATTTATTTTTACCCTGTTTGTGATGGTACTGGTTATTGTAATAGCCAGACAATGCAGAGGCTACATAAAAAAGGTTGCAATTTCTGTTACTTTAATCATTGTGCCGATGCTCATATTTACCGTTTTGTGAGTGTAGTATGAAACGGGAATGTTATTGTATTAGTGGAGAGATATTCAATAAGGAGGAGCTATGTTAGAGATAAGAGAACTTACAAAAAGTTATGGTAATAAAATTGCGCTAAACAAATTTAATTTTATTTTTGAAAAAGGAATATATGGTCTGCTGGGACCTAACGGTGCAGGGAAATCCACATTAATGAATATATTAGTAGATGGAATTAAAAAAAGTAGTGGTGAAATTTTGTACAATGGAAAAAGTATTGAAAAACTTGGGGCGAAATATAGAGATATAATTGGATATGTTCCGCAGCAGCAGGGGTTATATGATACATTTACGGCAGAAGAATTCTTGAATTATATTGGTAATTTAAAAGCAATAAATAAGTCCGAAATAAGAAATAGAATTGATGAGGTATTAGAGTGCGTAAATTTAAGTAATGAAAAAAGAAGAAAACTTGGCGGATTTTCTGGTGGAATGAAACAAAGAATTTTAATTGCACAGGCATTGATTAATGATCCGGATATATTGATATTAGATGAGCCGACGGCTGGGCTGGACCCGAATGAAAGAATCAGAATAAGAAATTTAATTGCACAAATAAGTATAAATAAAATTGTTATTATAGCAACTCATATTGTGTCAGACATTGAATTTATAGCAGGTCACATTATATTGCTTTCAGATGGAAAAATAATAAGAAGTGGTAATCCATCCGAGTTATTGTCTGAAATAAACGGTTATGTATATGAGGAAATGATTCATGAGGAAAGGGTAAAGGAATACAATGAGAAATATTTAGTAAGCGGTCTTATGGCAGGTGCAGAACAAATTAAAGTAAGATATATCTGTACAGATAAAGACCACCAAGCGCCAAAGGCAGAAGCAAATCTGGAAGACTACTATTTGTTTATGGAAAATAGTCACATTGAAGATGGTGTGAAGCATAATAAAAAGTAAAATAATTGTTAATATTTTTCTAAAATTAAATAAACTATATTGACAGACCATATATAAAGGGATAAAATTGCTAACATCGTTAATTACTAATGGTGTTAGCAATTTGTGGTTTTTATCAAATATATACATTTAGAGAAAAGGAAAATTTCCGGAAAGAGAATTGTTTATGAATTATGAAGAAGCAGCAAAAGAATTTGTTCTCCTGATACCTAAAGTCAGGAGGTCTAATGCTGAGAAGCATATTGATATGATTTCCAAGGGAGAAGTATTTATGCTGGAGTGTGTGGAAAAAAATGGAGGAGTCATTATGCCTGGAGAAATAGCAAAGGCGGTAGGCGTAAGCACGGCGCGTGTGGCAACTTTTTTAAATGCTGCCGAGAATAAAGGGTATATCAAAAGACAGAATGCAGAAAATGACCGAAGAAAGATTAAGGTTGTTCTTACAGAAGCAGGATTTCAAAGAGTCAGAAATGAGCGTGAAAGGATGCTTGCAAGAATGACACTCTTTTTTGAAAAACTGGGGGAAGAAGATACTGAAAACCTGATGAGAATTATGAAGAAAATGCAGGAAATTTTGAACAGTGATGAGTTTAAAAATTAAGGAGGCTGATAAAAATGAGACATATTTTTTCAAACTTAAAGAAATACTGGTATCTTGTGTTAATGATAGTAGCACTTTTGATGGTTCAGGCATACTGTGATTTGTCCCTGCCGGATTATACATCAAATATTATTGATGTGGGAATTACCAATAGCGGTGTGGAACATGTTGTTCCGGAGTACATAACCGAAAAAAGTTATAAACAGATACAGACTTTTTTGACAGAAGATGAAAATGCAGAGTGGGAAAGTGCATATGAATATCATAACAGTGATAAAATATACGAATTGAAAAATACAGACCGGGATTATTGGGAAAAATTAGACGATAAATTTCAGAAGCAAATAGCCGTTGTTTATATGATGTCTTCTCAGAAAAACTCTGACATGAAAGATATGGATATGACAAATATGACCCCTGACAGTATGACACCGGAGCAGCAAAAGAAAATGCTGGAAGCATTGGATAAACTGGGTGTTGATGCTGCAAGTCCCACATTAATGCAGGACATAAGGCAGGCGTTTGAGAAAAAAATGTCCACGCTGGGAGATTCCATGATTGCTTCCTTTGGCAAAACTTTTGCGAAACAGGAATACGAGAGCTGTGGCATAAATATCAATCAAATGCAGTCGGATTATATGTGGCTGACGGGCGGAAAAATGATAGCAATGACATTGTTGATGGCATTGGCTTCCATACTGGTGGGTCTGCTTGCATCAAGAGTTTCTGCGGGAGTGGGAAGGGATTTGAGACAAAAAGTATTTACTAAAGTAATATCCTTTTCTAATGCAGAGCTGGATAGGTTTTCCACAGCTTCTCTGATTACAAGAAGTACCAATGATGTGCAACAGATACAAATGGTCACAGTAATGCTTCTGCGTATGGTTCTGTATGCACCGATTCTTGCAATTGGTGGAATTGTTAATGTCATAAATTATGATTCAGGAATGGAATGGATTATTATTCTTGCGATAGCAGTAGTTATTTGTATTATTGTGGTTTTGATGGTAGTTGCAATGCCTAAGTTTAACATTATGCAAAAGCTGGTTGACAGAGTGAATCTTGTTTCCAGAGAAATTCTTACGGGTCTGCCTGTAATACGTGCTTTTAGCAGAGAGAAAAAAGAAGAGGAAAGATTTGAAGATGCCAATGGCACACTTACCAAAGTAATGCTTTTTACGAACAGGGCAATGTCATTTATGATGCCGGCATTGATGATTGTAATGAATGGAGTTTCGGTGCTGATTGTCTGGGTGGCTGCCAATAAAATTGATGAGGGAGTTTTGGAAGTTGGTTCCATGACAGCCTTTATTACCTATTCCATGATGATTATTATGGGATTTTTAATGCTGACAATAGTTTCAATTATGCTTCCAAGAGCAGCAGTTGCAGCAAACCGTATTAATGAGGTTATCAGTACAGAGATTGTTATTGAAGATAAGGAGAATGCCATTACGGCAAAGGCTGAAAAAGGAATCATTAGGTTTGACCATGTGGATTTTAAATATCCGGACGGAGAAGAAAATGTTCTTCAGGATATAGACTTTGTGGCAGGACCAGGAGAAACTACTGCAATTATTGGAAGTACCGGAAGTGGAAAGTCCACACTGGCAAAACTGATTCCGAGATTTTTTGACATCACTGACGGTTCTATTACATTGGATGGGGTAGACATAAGAGAGATTTCCATTGAGACACTCCGTTCCCAGATTGGTTATGTGCCTCAGCAGGGAGTACTTTTTTCGGGAGATATTAAATCTAATATTGCATATGGGGCACCATCTTCCAAAATGAAAGATATTATGGAGGCAGCGGAAATTGCTCAGGCAACAGAGTTTATTGAAAATAAGTCCGAAAAATATGACAGTCCGATTGCTCAGGGGGGAACCAATGTTTCCGGAGGTCAGAAACAGAGACTGTCCATTGCAAGAGCAATTGCCAGAAATCCAAAGATCTATATATTTGATGACAGTTTTTCAGCATTGGATTTTAAGACAGATACACAGCTGAGAAAGGCGTTAAAGCCAAAGACAAAAGATGCTACGGTTCTGATTGTGGCACAGCGTGTAAGTACGATTTTACATGCCGACCAGATACTTGTTCTGGATGAGGGAAAACTTGTAGGCAAAGGAACACATAAAGAACTTGTGAATAGTTGTGAAACATACAGACAGATTGCACAGTCTCAGCTTTCCGAGGCAGAGTTTACAGCAAGCATAGAAGGAAAGGAGGACTAATTATGGCAGCAAAAATAAATAGAAATGTTTCGGGAGAAAAGGCAAAGGATTTTAAAGGAACATTTAATAAATTGCTTAATTATATGGGCAGATATAAAATCGCCGTTGTGGCGGTTATGATTTGTGCAGTTTTAAGTGCTGCATTTTCCATTATCAGTCCGAAGGTGCTTGGTAAAGCAACGACAGCCCTATCGGAAGGAATGATGGCAAAAATTTCAGGGACCGGTGGAATGGATTTTGATTATATTGGAAAAATTCTGCTTATTGTCATCAGTTTGTATGTAATTAGTTGCATATTTAATCTGATACAGGGATATACAATGTCCACAATAACCCAGAAACTGTGTTACAGATTACGCAAGGAGATTGTTGAGAAAATCAACCGCATGCCAATGAAATATTTTGAAAGCCGAACCTATGGTGAGGTGCTTTCAAGGATTACTAATGACGTGGATACTTTTGGTAACGGTCTGAACCAGAGCATCACCCAGTTAATAACATCTGTCACAACTATGATCGGTGTAGTTATAATGATGCTTACAATCAGTCCTCTTATGACATTGATAACATTATTAATTTTACCTGTGAGCATGGGATTTATAGGTACTATTATGAAAAAGTCACAGAAACATTTTAAAGTGCAGCAGGAATATCTGGGGCATATTAATGGACAGGTGGAAGAAAATTATAGCGGTCATCTGGTTGTTAAAGCATTTGGAAAAGAGCGGGAAGTAATCCAAGAGTTTAACAGAGTCAATGATGTACTTTACAAGTCAGCATGGAAATCCCAGTTTTTGTCAGGACTGATGCAGCCGGTAATGATGTTCGTTGGCAATCTCGGATATGTGGGAGTAGCCATTTCAGGCGCGTTCCTCGCAATTAATGGGACGATCACCATTGGTGATATTCAGGCATTTATTGTATATGTGAAGAACTTTACCCAGCCAATGCAGCAAATTGCACAGGTTACTAATATGATGCAGTCAATGATGGCGGCGGCTGAAAGAGTTTTTGAATTCCTTGAAGAAGAGGAAGAGGACCAGATTACAGAAAATGCTGTTTCTGTGGAAAACGTAGAAGGTGTTGTTGATTTTGAACATGTACATTTTGGATATAATCAGGATCATATTATTATTAATGACTTTAATGCTCATGTAAAACAGGGACAGCAGATTGCAATTGTAGGACCGACAGGGGCAGGAAAGACAACAATGGTTAAACTGTTAATGCGGTTCTATGATGTGAATGGTGGTGAAATCAAACTGGATGGTCATAATTTAAAAGATTATAACAGAAATGAACTTAGAAGTGCTTTCGGAATGGTTCTTCAGGACACATGGCTGTTCAAGGGGTCAATTATGGAAAATATCAGATATGGAAGACTGGAGGCTACAGATGAAGAAGTCATTGCAGCAGCTAAGTCTGCCCATGCACACCATTTCATAAAAACACTTCCGGGTGGGTATAATTTTGAATTAAATGAAGAGGCGTCCAATGTTTCTGCGGGACAGAGACAGCTGCTTACAATAGCCCGTGCCATTCTTGCAGATAATCCGGTTTTGATTCTTGACGAGGCAACTTCATCTGTTGATACAAGAACAGAACACAGAATTCAAAGAGCTATGGATAACCTGATGAAAGGAAGAACCAGTTTTGTCATTGCCCATCGTTTAAGCACAATAAAAAATGCAGATCTTATTCTTGTAATGAAAGATGGAGATATTATTGAGCAGGGAACTCATGACGAATTAATTCAAAAGAAAGGATTTTACTCAGAGATGTACAACTCCCAGTTTGATGTTGTTGCATAACAAGAATCAGATGATTAGAAATTGACGAATACTTTAAAAAATTAAACAAAAACTTTAGATTATTTTGAAAAGTGGCTTGAGAACTAAAAGAAGTTGACGATTAAACTTAATATATTTATAATAATTAACAAACAAAGACGTTTTGCATTTTTTTTGCAGGGCGTCTTTTTTTCTTTTACTAGGGGGTGCCGGGATTAAGGGACGACAGGCTTTAGTTTAGGTAAATAAGCGGACAGGGAGATGGATTTCTGTCTGCAAAAAAGACTAGGAGTGATGTATATGAAGAATGTGGATCTTTACCGCCATACAGAGACGGTGAATGAATTACTTGCCAGATATGGAGTGAAGTTTGGTATTTATAAAAATAATATATTTAGGGAGCAACTGTTTCCCTTTGATGCAATTCCTCGGGTTATTCCTCACAACGAATTCGATTATCTTGAAAGAGGATTGAAGCAGAGAGTTATGGCTCTCAATTTGTTTATAAAGGATATATATGGGGATAAAAAGATTATCAGAGATAAAGTGGTGCCGGAGGAATTTGTTTATGTCTCCAGTGGATATCTGGCACAATGTGAAGGTGTGATGCCATCCAAAGGAATTTACAGCCATATATCCGGAATTGATCTGGTTCAGGGGAAAAACAAGGAATGGTATGTGCTTGAAGATAATCTGAGGGTGCCTTCCGGGGCGTCTTACCCAATGATTGCCAGAGAATTATGCAGAAGAAGCAGTCCTGAAACTTTCAGACAGTATCATATAGAAGATAACAGAAACTATGCCAAACTGCTTCGAAAGTCTATGGATTATGTTAACACAGGAGGACATACCGTAATACTTACTCCAGGCAGGTATAATGCGGCATATTTTGAACATTCCTATCTGGCAGAGAAAACAGGAGCTCATCTTGTAACGGGCAATGAACTGATTGTGGAAAATGATCACCTGTATTTTATTGATTATTCCGGAAAGAAAGAGCAGGTAGGGGCTGTGTACCGCAGGATTTCTGATGAGTATCTGGACCCGATGAATTTCAATAAAGAATCGTTGATTGGAATTCCGCATATATACGATATTTTCCGAAAAGGTAATGTGGCATTATTGAATGCACCGGGAAATGGTGTTGCGGATGATAAAGGGATTTATTATTTTGTTCCTAAGATGGTGAAATATTATTTGGGAGAAGATTCCATATTGCAGAATGCTCCTACATATTTACCGTTTTATAAAGAAGATATGGACTATGTATTGAGTAACTTTGATAATCTGGTGCTGAAAGATGTGGCAGAAGCAGGCGGATACGGAGTTGTCTTTGGAAACTCAATGACATCGAAGCAGAAAGAACAGTTCATTGAAATGTTAAAGAAAGAGCCGCGAAGGTTTATTGCTCAGGAGGTTATTGACTTCCTGGATATAGATATAATGGATGGAAAGGAAATTGTAGCAAGAAAGGCAGACTTAAGAGCATTTGTTGTCATGGGAGAAGAACCCATGGTATGGAAGAGCGGTCTGACCAGGTTTTCCAGAAATCCGGATTCATTTATAGTTAATTCGTCACAGGGAGGAGGATTTAAAGACACATGGGTATTATCTCAGTAGAAAACACAGACAGATTATTTTGGCTGGGGCGCTATAGCGAGAGAGTTTATACAACTACCCGCTTATTTGCAGACAGTTATGATCAGATGATCGATATAGATTTTAATAATTATGAGGATTTTTGCAGAAGGCTGGATATTCCCAACATATATAAATCAAAAGAAGATTTTGTGGAAAAATACAGTTTTGATGAATATAATCCCAATTCAATTTACGCCAATTTGATGAGGGCTTATGACAATGCAATTGTTTTAAGAGAGGAAATCGGAAGTGAAACTCTTTCCTATGTGCAGCTTGCAGTATATGAAATGCAGAAAGCAAAGACCTCTTCTGCACCCCTGATTGAATTACAGAAGGTAATTGACAATATACTGGCATTTTGGGGAATTGCAGATGACAGAATTGATGATGAGAATGTAAGAAATATCATTAAGGTAGGAAAACGGATAGAGAGGCTTGATTTGTATGGAAGATTACACATGAATCCTGAAGAGATTACCAGAGAGGTTTGCAGGCTCAGTGATAGAATTGCCAGGACATGTCTGTCATACAGTATGGATAATCTTAAAGTATTAAATGAGATTGTCCGAAAAGAGGAAATGGATTATTATAATGTTGTACAAAAGGTTGACGGACTGGTGGAATAATAGTCCGTAGTGAGGAGCAGCATTATGAAAAATTTGCATTTTAATTATACTATGAAAATACAGTTTGACAGCCCTATCAGGGAACATAGATTTACGTTAAAATGTACACCTGTATCAAATGACAGACAGACAATAACAAATTTTAATATTGATGTATTTCCAAAAGAATTTTTGGGTACAGATATGGACGCTTTTGGAAATTCATGCATTTATGGATATTCGGAACATAAGCATAATCACTTTTCGATTCACATAGAAGGTGATGCAAGGACAGGTCTTCTGGAATATGAGAAAGCAGGAGATGAATACGATATTGGTTTGTACAAGTATCAGACAGATTATACAAGACCGGGAACAAAGCTAAAACAGTTTTTTGAAGATCATTTTATAAAGCTAAATGGAATGTCCAATTTGGATAAAGCAATTACTTTTATGCAATGTTTGTATGATAATTTTCAGTATGTTTCGGGAGTTACAGATATTTATACAACAGCCGAAGAGGCATTAGAGCTTGGAAAGGGTGTGTGTCAGGATTATTCCCACATAATGATTTCCCTTTGCCGGATGGCAAATATTCCGGCAAGATATGTGGTAGGAATGTTAATCGGTGAGGGTCTGAGCCATGCGTGGGTAGAAATATTTCATCAGGGGAAATGGATTGCACTGGATCCTACCAACAATCTAATTGTAAATGATGAGCATATAAAGATATCTAATGGCAGGGATTATAAGGACTGCACAATAAACCAGGGTATTTTCACGGGACAGGCAAACCAGATTCAGGAAATTAGTGTCAGTGTAACGGAGAGCTAGAATTTATCTGATTTCATCTAAATAGAAAACAACAACTATGGTGACTGAAAAATAATGAGGTATTAAGGAAATGTTAAGAACAGTAGCAAAGACAGAACTTCCTGTAGATGAAGTGCTGTCCATCAGAAAGAATAGAATTGAGCCGGAAACCGGTTCTAATGGAAAAAGAATAAGTATTGTTACGGGAATTCACGGTGACGAGCTGGAGGGACAGTTTGTATGCTATGAGATTTCCAGAAGGATTAAGGAACATCCTGAATATTTAAAGGGAACAGTGGATATTTATCCTGCCATGAATCCTTTCGGAATAAACTCAGTCACCAGAGGAATTCCTGCTTTTGATTTAGACATGAACAGAATTTTTCCCGGCAGGGAAGATGGAGATATGAATGAATATCTGGCTTCAAAAATTATTGAAGACTTGGAAGGCTCAGACCTCTGCATTGATATTCATGCCAGTAACATTTACTTGACGGAGGTTCCGCAGATTCGCATTAATGAGATTAACAGGGATGTTCTGGTGCCGTTGGCAAAACTGGCAAATGTTGATTTTATATGGATTCACGGAAACAGCACTGTTTTGGAGGCTACCCTTGCATACAGTATGAACTCAAGAAACGTACCAACTCTTGTGGTGGAAATGGGAGTTGGAATGAGAATTACTCAGGAATATGGAAATCAGCTTACCAATGGAATCTTCAGACTGATGAAAGAATTGGAAATTTGGGATGGCCCGGCAGAAGAAGTAAGGAAACCGGTTATATCTGATAATCCCCCTGATGTGGAATTTTTGAATGCTTCGGTTTCGGGTGTTTTTATAAAAGATATTCTTCACGGAAGTAATGTAATAAAAGGGCAGCATCTGGGATATATTGTTGATCCTTTGAATGGAGAAATGCTAAGTGATGTGAAATCCCCTGTGGACGGATGGTTGTTTACAATTAGGGAATATCCGATTGTGGATGAGGGCTCGTTGATGGCGCGAATACTCAGGGTGAAGAGATAAGAGTGAATAGTGAAGAGGAAAAGATGGAAGAGAAAGTTTTATTTGAGATAAAGGATATTTATAGAGATACATTCAGGGTGACAGGTTTTTCTTTTGGAAAAGGGGAGAAAACCATATGTATTGTGGGAAGCACCCGTGGCAATGAGAATCAGCAGCTTTTTACATGTTCCCAGCTTATTAAAAAACTGGCAGAGCAGGAAGAGAAAGGAAGACTGGCAGAAGGAGTGGAGATTCTTGTAATTCCATGTGTCAATCCATATTCCATGAACATCAAAAAGAGATTTTGGACGGTAGACAACACTGATATTAACAGAATGTTTCCGGGATATGATCTGGGAGAGACAACCCAGAGAATTGCCGCGGGGGTATTTGACGTAATAAAGGATTATAAATACGGAATTCAGTTTGCATCATTTTATATGCCGGGGGCATTTCTTCCGCAGATTCGTGTGATGAAGACCGGGTTTGAGGATGTGGAGCTGGCAAAGCAGTTTGGTCTGCCATATGTGGTACTGCACAATCCAAGACCTTTTGATACTGCCACATTGAACTATAACTGGCAGATATGGGAGACTAAGGCGTTTTCGTTGTATACAACCAACACCTCCCGAATTGACAAAAAGAGTGGGAAGCAGGCAGTGGAGGCAATTCTTAATTTTATGTCGAAGCAGGAAATTATTAATAACGAGTACAGAGCAAGGGCAGGATACATTTCACGAGTTATCGAAAGTAATGATATGATTTCGGTCAGAACCAAGGCTTCCGGTTTCTTTGACAGCCAGGTTGCCCCGGGAGAGGAAGTGGAGGAAGGTCAGCTTCTTGCAAGAATTATAGATACTTACCGAGGAACAGTAAAGAGCGAGATATTTTCTCCGGTAGAAGGTGTAGTGGCATTTCTTCATGATGAGGCAATGACTTATGAGGACACGGCAGTGATAAAACTAATTGGGGAATAGGTAAGAATGCTATTCATTTTTATATTTTAGTACAAAGTCATGTTTTAAATTTAAAAGCTCCTGCATTTGTTTTAGCATATAAAATAAGATAGCTCTTGCTTCAAATTCTTCCCTGATTTGTGGCATTTCCTCATTTTTTAATGTTAATAATAGGTTATCTAATTCCATGAGTAAATTTTCTACGTTGTTGTATCTGTGATATTCTAAAGATACTTTATTTATAAAATTGGAAACCATATTTGCCTGTTCAGGTAAAAAAGTAATCATGAGAATACTTTTATAAATGTTTTCTAAAACCATACGTTGTTTTTGACGCATTTCTACATAAGCAATTTCATAGGCTGAATTATGAAGAATTACATTACCATAATTGTTGAGTGCACATAATTTTGCGGCGGATAGTTTTTCATCTAAATGTTCAAAACATTTCCCGTCATAAATGTTTTCATCTTTTGTCAGAATTTGTGAAGACATGCGCTCTAAAATGCCTTTCACTTCATTGTCAACTTCATCAGCAAGTCTAATAAATTCATTGCTATTTTTTCGAAGCATTAAATTGATAATGACTCCATACCCCGTTCCTATTATAAAAAGAAATATTTCATTGCTGATAAGAGAAACAGATATATTGCCATTCGTTAAAAAATGTGTAATTAATACCGAGTCCATGGCAATTGCTTCTTTTAAATTAAATTTTAGACAGACCAAAACAAATGTGAAAATATAAATACTAAATCCCAAAGTATTGAAGCCGAACAAATAAAAGCATACAAATGCAATTATAAGTGCACACAAAAATGCAATGGAACGCTTCGCTGCGGTTTTTAAAGTTTCTCTTTTGGTTCCACCTATACTTAGTATCGTTATGATGCCCGCAGTTACACTGTATTGTAAATTGAAGAAGTTGGCTGTAATAATTGACAGAATACAGGCGCTGGCTATTTTTAATGATCTAACAAATAATTCTTTCATAATATATTTAATGTATCACATCTTTTAAATTTTAATCAATTAAATTTTTAATTTGATTTTATTTTAGGGATAAAATATACTAAGCCAAGTTTATTTTATCCCTCGTCAGGTCTGTTTTAATAACGCTTAATCTTCTTTGACGGTGTCTTTTCAAATTCCGTTTTGCGAATTTTCAGTCTGTATATTCTTTTATGTGCAGGAGCCGTTTTATTATATTCATCAATGAGCTGCTGTAAAGCATCACGAATATCATTTACAGCATTCTTTTCTGCAAACTCATGATCCGGGAAAACTTCTGCCTCAATGACACCCTCGCTTTCCCGTACGAGAATTTCCTGAACGAGAGGGCTCTCTCCAAGTTTATTCTCCAGTTCCTCGGGAGAAACATTTTCTCCGTTTTTGGTAATAATAAGATTTTTCTTACGGCCTGTGATAAATACAAAGTTCTCATCATTCACGTACCCCAGATCTCCGGTTTTCAGCCAGCCATCTTCCAGTGCTTCCGCGGTCTGCTCAGGCATCTGGTAATAACCCATCATAACGCTGCTTCCGCGAACCCATATCTCACCATCAACAATTTTTGCTTCGCAGTTTGGCATTAACTGTCCAACGGATTGTTTGTTGATGTTCCAGCTTCGGTTTGTACTGATGACTGGTGCACATTCTGTCATTCCATATCCCTGAAGAATCGTAATTCCGTAAGAGTTAAACAGGTCAATGTATGCCGGATTTAGGTAGGCACCACCACTGCAAATCGTATGAAACTGTTCGCCAAATACTTCCCTTTTGACAATTTCGGTTGGAAGTCCTGCTGCATCCTGAAGTTTTTTCGCAAAGGACTCAATCATAAGCGGCACCATGAGAATCATGTTTGGCGCAAACAATTTAATATTTTTAACAACACGCATCAGGGAATCATTAATACAGATAATACTTCCTAAAGAAATACCCTTTAAAATATCCATACTGAGACAATAAGCATGATGTATTGGGAGCACCGATAAAATAACGGTTCTTTCCGGGATTTTCATATCCAGACAGGTTGCATTTTCAGCCATATTTCTGTGAGTAAGCATTACCCCTTTGCTTTTTCCTGTTGTTCCGGAAGTAAACATAATGGTACAAAGTTGTTCCGGGTCTGGAGTAAAATCAAAAGAGCCTGCATTTTCACATAGCAATTGGGTCAGAGAAAGCATATGCTCATCACTTTCTGCTTTCTGCATAGAGATGATATGCTTTAATTTCGGGCAACGCTCTTTTGCAATGACAGAGATATCTTTCCGGACTTCATCCAAAACAAGAACGGTTACATTGGCTCTGTCAATGAGATTGCATACTTCCTCTGCGGGAAGAGATACGTCGAGAGGGACGGCAACACTGCCGCTATTAACGGTTCCTAAATAGGAAATCAGCCAATGGTAGGAGGTAAGACCTATCATTGCAACATGTTCATTTAGTGCATCTAGTTTTCCGAGCACATTGGAGAAACTTTCGCT
>JAUUNJ010000520.1 GCA_030844625.1 Roseburia sp.
TCCTTTAAGGTGGATGTATGAGTTTTGCGTAGAGGAAGGAATTGATGATATCGAGCGGCTTGAACTGGAGCAAATAAAGAAATTGGAAACAATTGTAGCCAGGAAAGTTGCAAATGTGAAGAATAGTATGCAGATTGTGGATAACAGCCGCAAAATACTATTTATGAGTGGAAAAGAAATTCACTGGTATGCAAATGTCTGGTATATGGAAAGATTCAATTTTGCACCAGAGCGTGTAAATCCAAGCAATCCTGTGCAGCGACTCAGTTTTTACGAAGTGACGAATGCGAGAAACAGAGAATTGCTGCAAGAATATATGAAATATCAAGTAGGTATCGGTGATTTAGCACTTGGAAATATACGAAATCAATTGTGTTATATTAAAAAATTTCTAGTTTACTTTAACACATTTGAATCCATATGTGAAATTACGGAAGAACAAATAGCAGAGTATTTCAAACTTCTGCAGGAAGAGGAAATTAAAGCAGAAACAGTAAACAGACAGATATTTGATATTCACAGATTTTTTGTGTACTTAAATGCTAAAGGACATATCAAGAGAATAATTTTTGATCCGAATTATTACATCCAGAAAGTTTTGCCATATCACCATGATCGAAGTGTTCAGGAAGATGAGTATATGGAAATATTAAAAAGGCTGAAGTTTTTTCCAGAGGTACAAAGACTTATTTTTCTAAATTTATGGGCAACAGGATTACGGATCAGTGAAGTGTGTACATTAAAAGGAGGTGCATATTATTGGGATGGGGAAGATGCATGGATTAAGGTTTATCAAATCAAAATGAAAGCGGAAAAAATGATACCAATTTCATTGGTGCTTTATCAAATTATGAAAATTTATATAAAAAAGCATCATATTAAACCTACCGATTTCCTGTTTAAATCAAAGGATGGCGGGGCATATAGGACTGGTACATTTGTTAAGGGCTTCAAAGCAAATTGTAAGAAGTATGGAATACATATTTCGGGCGAAACATTCAAGACGCATGATTACAGGCATACATTGGCAAGTAGTTTCTATGATGAAGGAGTGTCCATTCAGACGATTCGGGATTATTTAGGGCATAACAATGAAAATATGACAAAGCAGTATATAGACTACATGCCTAAACGGATCGAACAGGCGAATAAGGAATATTTCAATCAGGCAGAAAATCTTCTTGCAACTGGAATTATTCCAAAGAAACGGGGTGAAAAAACTGGAAAATAAGATACATATCTATGAATTAGACTGCTATAAAAATGCGACTGAAGAACAAAAAAAGAGAATGAGGGTTCGGAAAGACCGTTACTTCGACTTGGAGGGACTTCCGTCAGAAGCAGTAAGAAAGCTCCTAGAAGATTTTGTCTGGGAAAGGGGAAAGAAACTTGCTCCAAGTAGTTTGGCATCTGAAATATTATATTTTAATAATATCCGGAATTTTCTTATAGAAAAGAATATTAAAATCCTGAGATATGAAGACGAGAATAAGATTATTTTGCAGCTAAAGAGTTGGATGATGGAAAAGGGATATGCCCTTACAAGTAAGAAGTATCGAAGCGTTTATGAAATTGTAGCAACAGAAACACCTGGCATAATAAAGCATATGAAGAAAATTCTGAGGTATTCTCAGAAAGATGGGGGGTGCTTAGAACAGGAGAGAGATGTGTGGGAATTGGACAAGTTTGAATTTCCTCTCCGCAGCAACCCGATAAAGAATGTAAAGACTATAAATTTTAAAGGAATTAGTCAAATAGCAATCCGAAAAGAAGTTAAAACAGTAATTTTTATGCATTTGAAATATATGGCAATAGGAAGTATTATGGCTGAGGTGGTAGCGACTAAAAGATTTTGTAGATATCTGGAATTAAGGTATCCTAAGATTATATCATTACTAGATTTGACACGGGATATTATGGAAAGCTATTTGATCTATCTTCAGACAGAGGCAAAGGAAAGGAAAAATTATCGCTCTGATTTATATGGTCTACGAAGGGTAGTTGAAGATGTGGGAAATCATTATGATAGGCAGGATATCAAAAACCTATTTATAAGTACAGATTTTCCCAGCACGCCAAGATATCTATTTAAGTTTTATTCGGACGAAACCATAAAGAAGCTGAATGAAAACATTTTTCAGATGGATGAACAAATAGCGAGGGCGTTAATCCTTCATCAGCTGCTGGGAACACGAATTTCGGATACGCTTACACTAAAAACAGA
>JAUUNJ010000521.1 GCA_030844625.1 Roseburia sp.
ATCAATTCTTCATCTTTGATTGTAATAATTTCATCAATATTTTCCTGAATATATGGGAAAATATTTGAACCCGGTGTTTTAACCGCTGTACCGTCTGCAATGGTATTGGCACTTGGAAGGGTAACCACTTCTCCTGCTTTCAGAGATGCTTTCATGCATGCTGCATTTTCCGGTTCCACTCCAATCACCTTTATTCTCGGATTTAATAATTTGGCAAGTGTGCTTACACCGGTAGCAAGTCCACCGCCACCAATCGGAACAAGAATATAATCTACCGTTGGAAGTTCTTTAAAAATCTCCATGGCGATTGTTCCCTGACCTGTGGCTACATCCAAATCATCGAAGGGATGAATAAAAGTATATCCCTGCTTTTGTGCAAGATTTAAGGCATATTTGCAGGCATCATCATAAACATCTCCATACAATATTACATCTGCACCATAACTTTTAGTTCTGTTAACTTTCATTAACGGGGTAACAGTAGGCATTACGATAGTGGCTTTGACACCGTATAACTTTGCCGCATAGGCAACTCCCTGGGCATGATTTCCGGCAGACGCAGTAATCAGTCCCCGCTCCCTTTCCTCCTCTGACAAAGTGCTTATTTTATAATAAGAACCTCTTATTTTATATGCACCCGTAAACTGCATGTTTTCAGGTTTAATATAAACCTTATTTCCGGTCTGTTGGCTAAAATAGTCACTATAGATAAGGTTTGTATTTAATGTGACCTTTTTTACAATTTCACTTGCTTCTTCAAATTTTTCCAGCGTTAATTTTTCTTTCATTCTTACACTTCCTTTTTCACTATTCTGTAAACAACGCTTCTACAAACTGGTGGGAATCAAATTTCTGCAGGTCATCAATCTGCTCGCCCACGCCAATATATTTTACAGGAATCCCCAGTTCTGACTGAATCGCAATGGCAATCCCGCCTTTGGCAGAACCATCCATTTTGGTAAGAATAACTCCGGTAATATCCGCGCATTCTTTAAACTGTTTTGCCTGAGCCAGAGCATTCTGACCTGTTGTGGCATCCAGAACAATAAAGTTTTCCCTGCGGCATCCATTATATTCCTTTTCTATGATTCTGTCTAATTTTTTTAATTCTTCCATAAGATTCTTTTTGTTATGGAGTCTTCCGGCAGTATCGCAGAGAAGAATATCAGCATTTTTGTTTTTCGCTGATGATATGGCATCAAACAAAACCGCCCCCGGGTCAGAACCTTCTGCGCCCATAACAATATCAACACCGGCTCTTACAGACCATTCCTTAAGCTGGTCTGCCGCAGCAGCCCTGAACGTATCGGCTGCGGCAAGAACTACTTTTCTTCCATCATTCTTAAACTGACTTGCCAGTTTTCCGATGGAAGTAGTTTTTCCCACACCATTTACACCGATTACAAGAATGACCGATTTTTCATTTTCAAAAACATAGGCGTTATCGCCGATACTCATCTGCTCCTCAATATTTTTGATCAGCAGATCCTTACATTCTATCGGTTCTTTTATTTTTAATTCTTTAACCTGTTCTCTTAAATTATCAAGAATTTCTTCTGTCGTATTCACTCCAATATCGCTCATTATGAGAGTTTCTTCCAACTCCTCATAAAAATCTTCATCAATTTTGGAAAATCCGGTAAATATAGAATTTAACCCTGACACAATGTTATTTCTCGTCTTAGATAATCCGGTCACAAGTTTTTCAAAAAATTTTCCAGCCATTTAACCCTCCATTATTTTCACTCTTTGCTCAAACTGTTTTCCAAAAGGTCTACGGATACAAGTGCGGAAATACCTTTTTCCTGCATTGTTATTCCGTAAAGTCTGTCTGCGCAGTTCATTGTGCCACGCCTGTGTGTAATAACAATGAACTGGGTATTTTTTGTGAGTTTATGTAAATATTCAGCGAATCTGACCACATTAGAACCGTCCAATGCTGCTTCAATTTCGTCAAGTAGACAGAATGGTGAAGGCTTCAGATTCTGAATTGCGAACAAAAGGCTGATAGCAGTCAACGCCTTCTCTCCACCGGAAAGCTGCATCATGTTCTGAAGTTTCTTTCCAGGCGGCTGAGAAATAATGTTAATTCCCGCTTCCAGAATATCATCCGCCTCCGTAAGTTCAATGGTTCCCTTTCCTCCTCCGAAAAGTTCCTTGAATACATGGTCGAATTCAATCTTAATCTCTTCAAACTTCTCCTTGAACTGCTTACGCATTCC